>DATGFS010000021.1 GCA_035308905.1 bacterium
ACAACCGGGACTATCCCGTGGTGCAGTCCGCGGTGTTCATCGCGGCGGTGCTATTCGTCGCGATCAACTTCGCGCTGGACATGCTGTACGGCGTTCTCGACCCGCGCATCCGCGAGGCGTCCGGGTGAGCCGCACCGCCGCGGTATCCGCCGTGCCGCCCCGCGAAGAACCGGCCGCCGCCGGGCGCGGCGGTCCCGCGTGGAGCGGCGCGCGTCCGCGGCGCCGGCCGCGGATCCCCTGGGGCGTGCGGTTGGCGGCGGCGTTCATCGGCGGGTTGATCGTGGTGGCGGCGGCGGCGCCGCTCGTCGCGCCGCACAACCCCGAGCGCGGCTCCCTCCGCGCGCGCCTGACGGCGCCCACGCTCCGGGCGGTGGACGGCCGGGCGCATCTCCTCGGCACCGACCACCTCGGGCGCGACGTGCTCTCCCGGGTCATCTTCGGCGCGCGCGTGTCCCTCGCGGTGGGTTTCGCGGCGGTCGCGATCGGCGGTGCGGTCGGCGGCGCGCTGGGTCTGCTGGCCGGCTACCACGGAGGCTGGTTCGACGAGGTCGTCATGACGGTGGCCGACGCGCAGCTGGCGTTCCCGTTCATCCTGCTGGCGATCGGCATCATCGCCGTGCTCGGGCCGTCGTTCCGGAATCTGATCATCGTGGTCGGCCTGTCGGGATGGGTCACCTACGCCCGCGTGCTCCGCGCTCAGGTGCGCGCGGTCCGCCGCCGAGAGTTTGTGGACGCGATCACAGCGCTCGGAGGGTCCGCGCCGCGGATCCTGCTGCGCCACATCCTGCCAAACGTCGCCTCGACGCTCATGGTCATCGCCACCCTGGAACTGGCGAGGGCGATCGTGCTCGAGGCGACGCTGTCGTTCCTCGGCCTCGGCGTTCAGCCGCCGACGCCGTCCTGGGGCGTGATGGTCCAGGAGGGACTCGAATATCTGGACAGCGCCTGGTGGATCGCGGTCTGGCCGGGGCTGGTGCTGATGCTGACCTCGATCGTCGTGAGCCGTACGGGGGACTGGCTGCGCGACGTGCTCGATCCTACGCTGCGGGGGACGTAGGCGGCCCTAGCTGCGCGCCTCGCTCAGGGCGGCGCGCGCGTCCGCCACCGTGGCGAACGCCTGGAACTGCCGGGTCAGGCCGGCGATCGCGAGGATGCGCTCGAGCGGCGAGCCGGCCGGCACGACCAGCGCGAGCGACCGCCGGCGCGTCGAGAGGTCCTGGCCGAACGCGAACAGCTCGCGAATCGTCAGGCTGTCGATGTAGCCGGCGTCCTCGAACGAGACGATCACCACCGGGGAGTCGGCGCGCGCGGCTTCGGCCAGCGTCCCGCGGACGGCCTCGACGCAGGTGGCATCGAGATCGCCGAAAGCCTCGACGACCACCGTTCCATCCTGGCGGGACAGACGCGCGCCGGCCGGACCAAATGGCGGCCGGGCCGGAGATTGTGTCGTGACAATCCGGTTTGCGCGGGCGCCGCCGTCAATGTGCGCGGCGACAGGCGGCTTCACGTGCCCGGCCGCCGGCGCGGGACCTCCTGCCGGCCGCACCGCTCCGTCCGGACGCGACAGGCGCATGACGACGGTCACGGTCGTCCCGTCCGGAGCCTGCCGGACCTCCACGGAGTCGGCCAGCTCCTCGATCAGCCGGAGCCCATGGCCGCCGCCGTCCGGCGCGTGCGCCGGCCGCCAGGCGCCGGTATCGATGATGCTCACGCGCACGGCGCCGTCGTCGCGGACGCCCCGCACCCGAACCGCGCCTCCCGGCGCGCGGTACGCGTGCTCGATCGCGTTGTTGACCGCTTCGCCGACTGCGACGGTCAACGCCGCCGCGCGCTTCTCGTCGAGCGCCGCCACGCGCGCCAGCCGGCGCACGGTCTGCCGGATGACCGCCGCGCTCGCCGGTTCCGCGGGAAGGGTGAGGTCGAACCGGTCGAGGGGCTCCGGGTCGATCCCCAGCGCGACGATCGCGACGTCGTCCGAGGCGCCCTGGTCGCCGAGCACGTCCCGGAGGATGGCGCGCGCGGGGTCTCCCGACGGCGCCGCGAGTTCGCGCCGCGCCGCGTTCATGAGGGCATCCTGCCCGGCGGCCAGGTCGCGCTGCTGCTCGATGAGCCCGTCCGTATACAGCACGAGGAGCGCGCCCGCGGGCAGGGTGAGGGTCCATGACGGCGCCTGCGGCCCGGAGACGCAGCCGAGCGGCACGCCGGCCGTCGGCAGCGCGACGGGGTCGGCGCCCGGCACGGCCAGGATGGGCGCGGGATGGCCGGCCGTCGCGTAGGAGAGCGTGGATGAGACGGGATCCAGGACCGTGACGATCGCCGTCGCCATCGCGGCGCCGCCGTGCGCCAGCGCGAGGGCCTGGCTCGCCTGTTCGAGCACCGCGGCCGGCTGCTCGTGCTGCAGCGCGGCCGTCCTGATCGTCTGGCGGAGTTCACCCATGACGACCGCGGCCGCGAGCCCGCGCCCGGCGACGTCCCCCACCGAGACGACGATCTTGCCCGTCGGCAGCCGGAAAACGTCGTACCAGTCGCCGCCGACGTTCGACTCGCGCGCGCCCGGCTGGTAGACGGTGTGAATCGTGAAGCCCGGCACCTGCGGGATGGCGACCGGAAGCAGCGCTCGCTGGAACGTCTCGGCGGCATGATGCTCGCGCTCGTACAGGCGCGCCCGCTCCACCGCCTGCGCGCATTGGTGTCCGAGCGTCCGCATGAACGCGGCCTCGTCGGGTCCGAACCGGCGCAGCACGCCGAAGTTTACGTACAGGACGCCGATCGCGCTGCCGTGGGTGATAAGCGGCACCGCGGCGCGCGCGCCGTCCCGGATGGCCGCCGGCAGCTCCTCACGCTGCGGATAGAGTTTGTCCAAATCCGCCTCGGTCTCGAGTGAGACGACGTGTCCGGTGCGCAGGCACTCCGCGATGCCGCCGAACTGAGCGGGGGAAAACCGCCGCCACCGCCCGGTGAGCTCCGCGGGATACCCTTCGGCGTGGATCAACTCGAGCATCTTGCCGTCCTCGGCGAGCAGCGAGACCGCCGCGGCGCGCGCGCCCAGCGCCTCGACGGTCTGCGCGACGATCACCGCCGCGACGTCGCGCGGGGTCACCGCTTCCGAGAGCGCGGCCGTGACCGCGGCGAGGCGCGTGGCCTGTTCGACGGCCCGCTCCGCAGTCCGGCGGGCGTCTTCCTCCGCGCGCATCCGCCGGCGCAGTTCGTTCGCGGCGGCGGCCCGGTCTTCGACGATCCGGGCGACCGTCAAGACGATGATCGCCATCATCGCCATGAACAGCGACAAGTACAGCAGCGAGACGTTGGGCTGCGCGGCGGCGACGGCGAAGGGCCCCAGCTCGTGGAGCGTGCCGGCGACGGCGACCGCGGCCACGAGCGCAACGACGGTCGTCGCGTCCCGGGCGCCGAAGCGGAACGCCGCCCAGATCAGGAACGGCACGATCGCGAAACCAAATGGATAGCGGCTGCCGAACACCGCGGCGCTGACGCCGAGCAGGCCCGCGAGGAAGATCAACCGCTCCGCCGCGCCGCGGGCCGTCCAGCCGAGGCGCGGGGCGGCGGCCCACAACAGTACCAGCGGGGTGACCACGAGGGCCCCCGCGGCATCGCCCAACCACCACGTCAGCCAGACGGGCATGTACATCCGCCAGGGCGCGAATCCGGCCAGGGCCAGCGACGTCACGCCGATCGTCGCGCTGAGGGCGGTGCTGAGCAGGGCGGCGGTGAGGGCGAAGCGGACGATGTCCTCGAGACGATCGAAGGCGCGGCGGCCGCCGGCGTACCGGTTCACCAGCCAGGCCGCGGCGACGGCTTCGAGCGTGTTCCCCGCGGCGATGCCGAGTGAGGTCCAGACGGTGCCCGCGGTCGTCAGGTTGGCCGCGAACGCCCCGAGAAAGATGCCCGGCCACGCGCGCGGGCCCCGCAGCAGCAGCACCGCGATGGCGATGCCGGTCGGCGGCCACACCGGTGTCGCGCTCGGGTGGAGAAAGGCGAGGCGGAGACCGGCTTTGGCGGTGAGAAAGTATATGCCGGCGAGGATCACGGCTTCCGCGAGCCGCGCCGTCACGCGTCGATTCCGTTCCATCGGTGCCGTGCGCATCAAAATCGAACCTGCATTCGCCCGCCGCGCGGGACTTCCTTCGGCCGCGGCTCCGCCCGGCCGGACGCCCTCGACGGCGCGGCGGACGCTGAAGGGTTCGCACCCGCGCTCTTGAAGCCCGCTGCCGTGACCGTCCACGCCGTTCCTCCCGATCGGGTCCACCACTCCTGGGACGTCCGCCACGCTCCCACGTGCACCGTGGAGAGCGGCGATACGATCGTCGTGCGCACCCGGGACGTCAGCGACAACCAGATCACGCCGGCGTCCGCGGCGGCCGACCTCGGACGGCGGGATTCCAAGCGCTCGTATCCGCTCGCGGGACCGGTGTACGTGAAGGGCGCCGCCCCGGGTGATACCCTCGCCGTCGAAATTCTGGACCTCCGCACCGAAGGGTGGGGATGGACGGCGTTCTTCCCCGGCCGCGGGCTCCTGGCGGAGGATTTCCAAGAGCCGTACCTTCGCATCTTCGATCTCACCCGCGGTGACGTTGCCCTCATGCGTGAGGACATCGCGATTCCGATCGAGCCGTTCTTCGGCACGATGGGCGTCTGCCCGGCCGGCGCGCGGGAGCAGCCTGTGATGCCGCCCGGGACGTTCGGCGGCAACATGGACGTCCGCCAGCTGACCGCGGGCGCCACCCTGTACCTGCCGGTACAGGTGGACGGCGGGCTGTTCAGCTGCGGGGACGCGCACGCGGCGCAGGGCGACGGAGAAGTTTGCATCACCGGCATCGAAGCGCCGATGTACGGGACGCTGCGCCTCACGGTGCAAAAGGGACGCCGCCTTCCGGCGCCGCAGTTCGCCGTGCCGGGGCCGCTCGTTCCGCGCCTCAATGCCGGCGGGTGGTACGGCACGACCGGCGTGGGCTCCGATCTCTACCGCGCGGCCCAGGACGCCGTCCGCGCCGTGATCGCCCACCTCTCGAGCGCGTACGGGCTCTCCCGGGAGGACGCCTACGTCCTTGCCAGCCTCTGCGTCGACTTGAAGATTTCGGAGATCGTCGACGCCGGGCAGTACATCGTGAGCGCGCTGCTGCCGCTCGGGGTGTTCAGACCGACCGCGTAAGGCCGCCGTCCACGCGCAGGTTCTGGCCGGTGATGTAGCCGGCGTCGTCGCTCAACAGAAACGCCACCGTGCGCGCGATCTCGGCGAGCGCGCCCGGGCGGCCCATCGGGATCCGGCGGACGGTCTCGGCGTCTACCGGGTAGCTCTCGACGAAACCCGGCAGGACGTTGTTCATGCGAATGCCGTGCGTACTCGTCGGCGTACATCTTCGTGAAGCCGGCGAGCGCCGCGCGCAGCGCCGACGAGACGGGAAACGCCGTGCTCGGCTCGAAGGCGGAGAAGGTCGAGACGTTCACGACGCTGCCGCCGCCCTGGCGCAGAAACACCGGCGTGACGAGCCGTACCATTCGGACGACGTTGAGCAGCAGGAGGTCCACGCCGGCGAGCCAGTCGGCGTCGGTGAGCTCGAGCAGCCGGCCGCGCGGGGGATGTCCCGTCGAATTGACGACCGCGTCGACCCGTCCAAAGCGCTGGAGCGCCGCGTCGACCACCCGGGCGAGATCGGCCGGATGCGTGACCGAGCCGGCCACCCCAAGGGCGCCGTGCGTGCGCACCGCGGCGGGGGCGCCGGACGGCGAGAGCACGGCGAGCCGGTAACCGCGACCCGCGAGTTCGGCGGCGACGGCGGCGCCGATGCCGCGCCCGGCTGCGGTGACGATGGCCGCGCGCTCGACAGTCATGCGATCTACTACGGCACGAGGTACCGTGGACCTTTGAGCGGAGTGTTCTATTAAGTGTTTTATTTTATTGGTAGAAGAAACGCGACGCGACGGGGGCTGTGATGACCGTGGACGATAGACGCATACCGGAGCCGCTGCGGGCGGCGATCGAACAGCTGCACGCGGCGATCGGCCGCGCGGCGGACGGTGATCCGCGCGCGATCCAGGCGCTCTACTCTCGTTCCGACGACGTGACGGCGTTCTACGGCTGGGGTGGATACGAGCGCGGCTGGGAAGCCGTGCGGGAACGGTGGAACTGGGCGGCGGCGCAGTTCGGCGGCGGCACCGTCGCCTATCAGAACCTCACGACCGTGGCGACCGCGGAGATGGCCTACACGACCGACGTCGAGACCTTTCGCGTGCGCCTCGCCGGCCGACAGGCGGCCGGCAACCATGAAATTGAAGCCGGCGCCGACGGTCCGGTGGAGTGGTCGAACCGCGTGACGCACATTTTTCGGCTGGAGGACGGCGCGTGGCGGCTCGTGCACCGTCACGCCAACCGGTTGGAAGCGCGCCGCCGGCCGGCGGGCGGCCCGCGTTAGCCGCGGTACGCGGCCTGTACGTGGTGGCGAAACGTACGGGCGACGTCGCTGAGGGCGCCCTGCCGGCGGTAGACCAGGTCGACGTACCGCGCGAGCGGGCGCGCGTCGCCGATCGGCACCGCGGCGAGCGTCCTCTGGCGCAGCTCGCGCCGGATCGCGAGGTGGGGCAGGAGCGCGATGCCGATGCCCTTTTCGACCATCTTCTTGGCCGCTTCGATCCCCTCGAGCTCAAGTACGACGTTCGGCAGGAGACCGCTGCGGCGAAAGAACCCCGTGATCAGGATCCAGTCGCTGCTGCCCTTGTCGAAGAGGATCAGCGGCTCGCGGACGACCTCGGACAGCGACACCTGCCGCCGGCGGACGAAGCGATGGGACGGCGGCACCGTCAGCATGATCTCGTCCCGGCCGAGCCGCACGGTGTGGACGGCCGGATGCGCCAGCCCGCGGGCTAAGCCGATCTCCGCTTCCTGCTCGAGCACCATGCGCAACACGTCGCGGGAGTGGCCGGCCCGGATCGAGACGCGCGCCGCCGGGTGCTCCGCTCGGAAGCCTTTGATGATGTCGGGCAGCATGTACGTACTGACGGACAGCGCCGCGGCGACGGTGAGGAGGCCGCCCTCCGCGGCATGCGTCGCCTCCAGCGCGGCCCGGCCTTCCGCGACCGTGTGCAGCAGCCGCTCCGCGAAGGGGAGGAAGACCCCGCCGGCGCGGGTCAGCCGCACGCCGCGGCCGTGGCGCTCGAAGAGCCGCTGCCCCAGCGTCCGCTCCAGCCCCTGGATCCGCGTGCTCACGGACGGCTGGGTGAGGAACAACACCGCAGCCGCTTTCGCGAAGCTGCCGTGCGAGGTGACGGCCACGAAGGTCTCGACCTGCGGCAGGTCGAGAAGCGATAGATCATGCCTATGGGGCATATAGTTAACATTATGTTTCCCTATGGGTCGTTCCTGTCGATAATGATCGTACGAATCGTACCAAACGATGATCGTACGGAAACGACGGGAGGGATCGGAGTGCCTCAACGGTCGATGCAGGCGAAGCTTCGCGTGGTGTGGACCTCGGGCGTCGCGGACCCCGCGGACGTCGCATCGGAGTGGGCCGCCGCCCTCGAAGACGGCAACGTGGTGCCCGCCGCCGGCGTGACGGCGATCCGGCCCGAACCCGGACCCGAGCGGACCGCCACGCTGCTTATGCTGGTTCAAGGCGCCGCCACGCCGAACGAGGGGCTCGCCCTCGCGTCGCGGCGGGCCGCCCGCGTGCTCGGCGGCGATCCCCGTGTCTCCGAGATCCGCGCCGTCGCCGCCTGGCCGGTGCCCTAGTTTCCGCCCGATTCGCTGGACTCGTGGGCGGGGGGCGGAGGCGCGTCCGTCGGCTGATACTGGACCGGGCCGAACGCGCTGCCGACCAGCCAGAGCAGGAACCAGGCGACGAAGATTCCCACGGCAGCCCCCTCAGCCGGTCTTTGCCGGCCGCCAGTCGGCCGGCGCGGCGGCGAGCCGCCGCAGTCCGGCTTCCAGATCCGCGATCAGATCGTCGGTGGCTTCCAACCCCACGTGCAGCCGCACGAGCGTGCCCCGCTCGGACCACGGCCGGACCGTGCGGTTGTTCGCCAACTGCGCGGGCACGATCAGACTCTCGAACCCGCCGAAGCTCGCCCCGATCTTGAACAGCGCAAGGCCCTCGAGCATCGCGGCGACGGCGTCCTTCGATTCCGTGCGCAGCAGGACCGCGAAGAGGCTCGAGGAGCCGATGAAGTCACGCCGCCACAGCGCGTGACCGGGGTGATCCGGCAGCGCGGGGTGTAGCACGCGCGCCACCTCGGGCAGGCCGGCCAGCCAGCGCGCCACCGTGAGCGCCGATTCCTCGTGCCGCTTCATGCGCACGTGGAGCGTCCGCATGCCCCGCAGCGTCTCGTAGCACAGGTCGGGCGCGACGCAGTCCCCGAACTCGTCGATGCCGTCCTTGAGGCGGCGGAAGAGCGCCTCCGTCCGGGCGGTGATCACGCCCATCATGAGGTCGGAGTGCCCGGCGAGGTACTTCGTGGCCGCCTGGATCTCGACGTCCACGCCGTGATCGAATGCGCGGAAATGGAGCGGCGTGCCCCAGGTGTTGTCGAAGAACACCGTCGCGCCGCTCGCGTGGGCGGCGGCGGCAATCGCGGGGACATCCTGGATTTCGAACGTGTGCGAGCCCGGCGACTCGGTATAGACGATCTTCGTGTTCGGCCGGATCAACCCGGCGATTTCCGCCCCGATCGCGGGATCGTAGAAGGTGGTGTCGACGCCGAACCGTGCGAGCACCCCCGTGCAGAAGTTGCGCGTGGGCCCGTACGTGCTGTCCGGCACCAGGATGTGATCCCCCCGGCGGAGGAACGCCGCCAGCGCCTGTGTGATCGCGGACAGCCCGGACGAGGTCACGAGCGACCGGGCGCCGCCCGACAACTCGGCGAGGGCTTCGCGCAGCGCGAATGTAATAGGCGTGCCGTAGATGCCGTAGGACGACGTATCGCCGTACTTGCGCTCGGTGCGCCGCTCGAACGCCTCCACCGTCGGGTAGAGAATCGTCGAGGCGCGGTGGATCGGCGGGTTCACCGTGCCCGCGTGCTGCTCGGGGTCGCGGCCCGCATGGACCAGCCTCGTCTCGTGTTTCATCGGGACTCCTGCACCGTGACGTTGACGATCACTTCGGTCGCGACCGCGACCGTGCGGTAGAGTGGTCAGCGGGCCCTCCAGACGTCCACCAGCCGGTCCGCGTCGGCGCGACCGGCCCCGCGGAGCTCGAAGCGCACCTCGATCCGGCTGAATTTCGTGGGGTCCGCGCGGTCCTGAACGCCGGTGATCGTGGCGCTCAGGCCGGCGAGCGGGATGTTGTTGGTCGCGGCATAATTTTCGATCAACGTGACGCCGCAGGATGAAATCCCGGCGAGAAACGACTCGGTGTTGCTGAGCGCCTCGGGTTTCGTGGACGAGTCGAGCACGAAGTGGTGGGTTCTCGCGCTGTTGAGCGCGCGGCCGGGCTGTCCGATCGACGCGCTGCGGACGGTCGTCGCGACCGTGCCGTCGGGCATGTGGGGAGCCTCCGGGTGGAAACGTCGTCGGGGACTCTTCGCGGGTCCGGCCGCCGTGCTCCTGCCGGGCCCGCTCCGCGTAGGGCAGGCGATCGCGGTCAGACCGCGAAACGTGCCCACCGTGCACCGCCGCATCCCCGCTCCGTTCCGGCAACTCAGTCTCCGGTGGCTGCTGATCCTCGTGCCGCTGTCGATCGCCGCCGCGGCGCCGGGCCGCTGGCCGCTCGCGACGTTTCTGCTGGCCGGGGGGGCGCTGCTGCCGCTCTCCGAGCTGATCGGGAGCGCCACCCAGCAGATCGGATTGCACGCCGGGCCGCGGGTGGGCGGTCTGCTCAACGCGACGTTCGCCAACGTCACGGAGTTCATCCTGGCGATCGTGCTGGTGGTGCACGGCGAGACCGCGGTCGTCAAGACGGCGCTCACCGGATCGATTCTCGGCAACCTGCTGCTCGTGCTGGGGCTGGCGCTTCTGGCCGGCGGCATGCGCCACCGCATGCAGCGGTACAGCGCCGCGGCCGCGGGGGTGCACGCGACCTCGCTGACCCTGGCCGTGATAGGGCTGCTCATGCCGGCGCTGTTCTTCCTCACCGCGGGCCGGCCGACCGCGTACCAGGGCGAGGCCGTCAGCGTCGCGGTGGCCGCGGTGCTGATCGTGCTCTACGGCGCCGCCCTCGTCTTCACACACCGGACGCACGAGCACTTGTTCCAGACGCCGGCGTCCGGGGAGCGTCCGGAGTGTTCGCGGGCGTGGGCGATCGGCGTACTGGCCGCGGCCTCGGTCGTGGTGGCCGTCGAGTCGCAACTCCTCGTGACCACGCTCGAGCCGGCGATCGGCGTGCTGGGATTCTCGAAGTTCTTCACAGGACTTGTCCTGGTGCCGCTATTCGGAAACGCCGTCGAGCACAGCGCGGCGGTGCGCTTTGCCCTGCGCGACCAACTCGACGTCACGCTCGAGATCGCGATCGGCTCCTCGACGCAGGTCGCGCTGTTCGTCGCCCCGGCCCTCGTGTTCATCTCGCTCGCGGCGGACCATCCGATGGACTTCATCTTCACGACGTTCGAAGTCGCGGCGGTCGGATTGGCCGTGTTGATCGTCACGTTCATCTCGCACGACGGCCGCAGCAACTGGCTGGAAGGAGCGCAGTTGCTGGCGGCGTATGCCATCATGGCGGCTTCGGCGTTCTTCGTGACCTCGTCATGACCGCGTCACGGGCGATCACCCCAGAGTTTTGAAAGGAGGCTTGGCATGAGAACGATGCTTCGCGTAACCATAGACGTACACGCTGGGAACCGTGCCATTCAGGAGAACAGGATGCAAGAAATCATGCCGAAGATGATGGAGCAACTCAAGCCGGAGGCCGCGTATTTTACCACCGACCACGGCGTGCGCACCGCGTACTTCTTCTTCGACATGAAGGATTCATCGCAGATGCCGGCCATCGGCGGGCCGTTTTACCAGGAACTCAACGCGACGGTGGAGATGATCCCCTGCATGAACGCGGACGACCTTCGCAAAGGCCTCGGCGAACTCCAGAAGCGGCGTTGAGCGGCGGGTTGCGCCTGTACAGACCAGTGCGGAGGCACTCATGACACCGACGACAGGAACATCCAGCGCAAGCCGGCAGGCGGATCTGCTCGACCGCGCCGGCCGCTATCTCGCGGGCGGCGGGCTCGGCCTATTCGTGCTGCCGCCGGAGGTCAACCTCGTCATCGCCGAGGGCCGCGGCAGCCACATCACGGACATCGGCGGCCGGGATTTCATCGACTACCATCTCGGCTCCGGCCCCGCGCTGCTCGGCCACGCCCACCCGGAGATCGTCGACGCGGTGCAGCGCCAGGTCGCCAAGGGCTCGACCTACTACTTCCTGAACGAGCCGGTGATCCGGCTCGCCGAGCGGCTGGTTGACGCGATCCCGTGCGCCGACCAGGTACACTTCGTGGGCTCGGGGACCGAGGCCACCTTCTTCGCGCTGCGCGTCGCGCGCGCCGCGGCCGGCCGGCCGAAGATCCTGAAGTTCGAGGGCGGCTGGCACGGCATGAACGACTACGCGCTGTGGGGGACGACCCCGTCGCATCCGAGCGCGTACCCGAACGCGGAGCCGGATTCGCTCGGGATCCCCGAGGCGCTGCGCGGTCAGATCCTCGTCGCGCCGTTCAACGAGGCCGAACGTGCCGTCGAGATTATCGAGCGCCACGCGGCCGAGCTCGGGGCCGTGATCGTGGAGCCGCTGCAGCGGGTGCTCCTGCCGGTGCCGGGGTTCCTCGAGACGCTGCGCGAGGTGACGCGGCGGCACGGCATCGTGCTCATCTTCGACGAGATCGTGACGGGGTTCCGGATCGCGTGGGGGGGCGCGCAGGAGAAGTACGGCGTCGTGCCCGACCTCGCGACGTACGGCAAGGCGATGTCCGGCGGCTTTCCGATGGCCGCCATCGCCGGCCGCAGCGACATCATGGCGCACTTCGACGCGCGGAGGACCGAGCGGTCGCGCCTGGTGTGGGCGAGCGGCACCCTCAACGGCAATCCGGTGAGCTCGACCGCGGGCCTCGTCGCCCTCGACGTGCTCGGCCGGCCCGGAGCCTACGAGCACTTTCACCGCATCGGCGGACGGCTCCGCCGCGAGATCGAGGCGATCGGCCGGCGCCACGGCTTCTCGGCGCAGACGCCCGGCGAGGACGCGGTGTTCGGCGTGCGCTTTACGGACCGCCGGCCGCTACGGACCTGGGCCGACCTGCTGACCTCCGACAAGGACCTCCATCTGCGGTGGTCGATCGAGATGATCAAGCGCGGCATTCTCGTCAACCCGAACGAGAAGTTCTACCTCTCGCTCGCGCACACGGACGCCGACGTGGACCGCACGCTCGCGGCGTGCGACGACGCGTTCGCGGCCATCCGGAAGTAGCGCGCCGTGAGCCCGCGCGACCCGGCCGCCGTTCCCCCTCGTCCGGACGGGGCGGCGGGCACCGACCCCGCGTACAGCGACTGGGCGTTTAATTGGGCCTCGACCCGCCCGGTGATCCGCGGGCGGTCGTTCATGGTGGCGTGCGGCCACTACCTCGCGTGCGTGGCCGGGCTGCGCATGTACTCGCTCGGGGGCAACGCGTTCGACGCCGGCGCGGCGATGGTGTTCGCGCAATCGGTGCTGGAGTACCAGAGCTACGGCTTCGGCGGCGAGGTGCCGATCCTGATTCACGCCGCCGGGGACGGGCAGGTCGCGGCGGTGAACGGGAACACGCGGGCGCCGGCCGCGGCGACGATCGAGTGGTTTCGCGCGCGCGGCCTGACGCTGATCCCGGGCGACGGCTTTCTGCCGGCGGGCGTCTGCGCCGTGCCGGACGCGCTCATCACCGTGCTCGACCGCTACGGACGCCTCACGTTGGAGCAGGTGTTCGGTCCGGCGATCGAACTCGCGGCGAACGGGTTTCCGATGTACGAGGGGATGCGGCGGGCGCTCGTGCAGCACGAGGCGCGGCTGCGCGAGTGGCCGGGCTCGGCGGCGCTCTTCCTGCCTGGCGGCCGGATTCCCGAGCTCGGCGACACCTGGAAGAATCCGGATCTCGCCCGGACCTTCGAGCGGCTGATCGAGGCGGAGCGCGGCGCCCGGTCGCGGGGCCGGCACGAGGCGCTGCGCGCGGCCCGGGACTGCTTCTACCGCGGGGCGATCGCGCGAGAGATCGTCGCGTACCAGCGGGACACGAAGGTGCGTGACGCCACGGGCACCGTGTCGGCCGGGCTGCTCAGCGAGGAGGACTTCGCCTCGTTCGAGACACAGATCGAGGAGCCGCCGCACGTGCGGTTCCGCGGGCACGATGTCTACAAGTGCGGGCCGTGGTCGCAGGGTCCGGTGTTCTTACAGCAGATCATGCTGCTCGACGGCTTCGATCTCGCCGGGCTGGGCCACAACACGGTCGATTACGTCCACACGGTCACGGAGGCCGCCAAGCTGGCCTTCGCGGACCGCGAGCGCTACTACGGGGATCCCGAGTTCGTGCGGGTGCCGATGCGCGGCCTCTTGTCGGCCGAGTACGCGGCGTCCCGCCGCGGGCTCATCGACCCCCGGCGCGCGTCGCTCGAGCTCCGGCCGGGCGACCCGTATCCCTTCGAAGGCGCCGCGGCGCCGGCGGAGACCGCCGCCGTCGAGGCGCGCGGGTGGGAGGGCGGGACCACCGGCACCCGCGCGGTCGACGCGGAAGGGAACATGTTCTCGGCGACGCCGAGCGGCGGCTGGTTCCGCAGCTCCCCCGCCATTCCCGGGCTCGGGTTCAGCCTCGGCACGCGGTGCCAGATGTTCTGGCTGCACGATCCGCGCCACCCCGGCGCGCTCGTGCCGCGGAAGCGTCCGCGGACGACGCTGTCGCCGACGCTCGTGATGAAAGACGGGCGGCCGCGCATGGTGTTCGGCACGCCCGGCGGGGATCAACAGGACCAGTGGACGCTGCAGGTCTTCCTCAATATGACGGTGTTCGGCATGGACGTCCAGGACGCGATCGACGCGCCGTCCTTCCACAGCGTGCACTTCCCGGGGTCGTTCTACCCGCGCAAGGCGCGGCCGGGGGAGATGCTCGTGGAGGGCCGGCTGCCGGCCGCGGTCGTAGACGGCCTGCGGGAGCGCGGCCACAAGGTAACCGTGGCTCCCGACTGGAGCCTCAATTATACGACGGCCATCCTCTACGATCCGGCGCGGGGCCTCATGGAAGGCGGCGCGAGCTCGCGCGGCGAGCGCTGCTACGCGCTCGGCTGGTAGCGTCAGCCGAAGCCGCTCGAACGGCCTGAACAGCTCGGCGACTCGTCTTACCCGAGGTACGCGCGCCGGACGGCCTCGTCCCCGAGCAGGCGGTCGGCACGGTCGGCTCGGACGACCCGGCCGGTCTCCAGCACGTAGCCCTGATCCGCGGTCTCGAGCGCCAATTGGGCGTTCTGCTCCACGAGGAGGATCGGGGTGCCCTCGGCGTTGACCTCCCGGATGATCCCGAAGATCCGCGCCACGATCCGCGGCGCCAGCCCGAGCGACGGCTCGTCCAACATGAGAAGCGTCGGGCGCGCCATCAGGCCCCGCGCGATCGCGAGCATCTGCTGCTCGCCGCCGGAGAGGGTGCCGGCGATCTGCATCCGCCGCTCGCCGAGCTCGGGAAAGCCCGTGAGCAGGGCGGCGAGATCCTGCTCGACGGCGGCGCCGCGCCGCCCCGCGAAACCGCGATCCCGGCGCGCGAACGCCCCGGCGCGGAGATTGTCGAGCACGGTCATCCGTGCGAGGACCTGCCGTCCCTCCGGTACGTGCGCCACGCCGAGCCCGACGATCCGGTCCGGCCGCGCGCCGTCGACGCGCGTCCCGCGCAGCCGGATCGTGCCGCCCCTCGGCCGGACCAGCCCGGAGATGGTGCGCAGCAGGGTCGTCTTGCCGGCGCCGTTCGCGCCGATCAGCGTGACGATCTGCCCGGCACCCACCTCCAGCGAGACGCCGTGCAGCACGTCGCCCGCGGCGTAACCGGCGGTCACGCGCTCCACGGCCAGCACGGGGGCGCCGGGGGAGGGCCCGCGCGCTTCCCGCAGCCGCTCGGTCTGCGTCCCGAGATACGCCTCGATGACGCCGGGATCGCGCCGGACCTCGTCCGGGGCGCCGTCCGCGATCGTGCGGCCGAAGTTCAGCACGACGATCCGGTTGCAGACGCCCATCACCAATTTCATATCGTGCTCGATGAGAAGCACGGTCATGCCGCGCTCGTCGCGCAGCCGGCGGATCAGCGTCATGAGCGCCTGGGTTTCGGCGGTGTTCATGCCCGCCGCGGGCTCGTCGAGCAGCAGGAGGCGCGGCTGCGTCGCCAACGCCCGGGCGATCTCGAGCCGCCGCTGGTCCCCGTAGGCAAGCGATCGGGCCGGCACCGCGGCACGGTCCGCCAGGCCGACGAGCGCCAGCAGCTCCCGGGCGCGCGTGCGGGTCTCGCGCTCTTCCGCGCGGTACCGTGGGGTGGCGAAGACGGCATCGGCGAGCGTGGCCGTGGTGCGAACGTGCTGCCCGACCACGACGTTCTCCGCGGCCGCCATGTCGCGGAACAGCCGGATGTTTTGAAACGTCCGCGCGACGCCGGCGGCCGTGACGCGGTCGGGACTCCACCGCGTGATGTCGGCACCGCGAAACCGCACCCGCCCCGCCGTCGGCGCGAGGAATCCCGTCACGAGGTTGAAGAGCGTCGTCTTGCCGGCGCCGTTCGGCCCGATCAGCCCGACGATCTCGCCTTCGCGCACCGTAAACGAGACGCCGTCCACGGCGCGCAGCCCTCCGAACGTCCGCGACAGGCCCGAGACCTCAAGCACGGCGCCGCCACCGCAGCAGCGGGCCGAGCCGCCCCGCGAAGACGGGACCGAGCCGCCCCGCGAAGACGGGGTCGAGCACCCCGTTCGGCAGATACGTGGTCACGAGGACGAGGATCGCGCCGTCGAGGAGCAGCCGGTATTCTTTCAGGAACCGGAGCGCCTCCGGCAGCACCGTCAGCGCCATGCCGCCCAGGATCGGCCCGATGAAGGTGCCGGTGCCCCCGAACACCGCGTACGTGAGGATCGTCACAGCCTCGCCGAAGGACGCCTGCGCGGGGTTGATCAGATACGTGAAGTGGACCGCGAGCCCTCCGGCCAAGCCGGCGATGAAGCCGGCGATCGAAAACGCCAGGACCTTGTACGCGGTCACTCGGATGCCCATCGCCTGCGCCGCGGCCTCGTCTTCCCGGATCGCGGCGAGGGCGCGGCCGGTGCGGGACCGTTCCAGCCGGTAGAAGAAGAACGCGGCCACGGCGAGCGCGCCGTAGACGTGCGGAAACGAGACGAGCGGGGCGATCCCGACCAACCCGAGGGCGCCGCCGGTGATCGTCAGGTTGAGCGCCGCCACGCGGACGACCTCGCCGAAGGCGAGGGTCGCGATGGCGAGGTAGATGCCCCGGAGCCGAAGACACGGGATCCCGATCAGCACCGCCACCACGGTCGCCAGCGCCGCCCCGGCCAGCAGCGCCGGCCAGAGCGCGGCGTGATAGGTCTTCGTCAGGATCGCGGCCGTGTAGCCGCCGATCGTCGCGAGCGCCGCGTTCCCGAGCGAGAGCTGGCCCGCCATGAGCGTGACGTAGATGGACAGGGCGAGCAGCGCCGCGACCCCGGCGAACAGCACGAGGGTGCTGTAGGCGGCGTAGAGGTCGGCGACGGCGTTCATGCGGCCGGCCTAGGCCTCGCGGCTGCGCTGCTGGCCGAGCAGCCCGGTCGGCCGGAGGACCAGCACCAGGAACAGCAGACCGAACGCCACCGCGTCGCGGTAGCTGCTGTTGAGATACTGCACGATCAGCACCTCGCCGATCCCCATGGCCAGGCCGCCGAGGACCGCGCCGGTGATGTCGCCCATGCCGCCGAGAATGATGGCGGCCAGTCCCTTGAGGCCGTAGGTGTTGCCCATGAACGGCGAGACGCTGCCCTGGAAGAGCATGCCGACGAGGACCCCCGCGATGCCGCCGAGCGCGGAACTGAGGAAGAACGTGAACGCGACGACGCGGTCGAACGGCATTCCGAGCAGGGCGGCCGTCTGCGGGTTCTCGGCCACGGCCCGGATTGCGAGCCCCAGCCGGGTGCGGACGAGCAAGAGGCGCAGACCGATCATGAGCGCGACAACCGTCGCCAGCACCACCCCCTGCAGCAGACTGACGGTGACCGGGCCCGCGGTGAAGAACCGGAGCGGCACGGTCCCCGGCGGATAGCTCAGCGGTTCGGTGCCCCACACGATCTGCGCCAGGTTGACGAGGATGAGCGCGATCCCGATCGAGGTGATGAGCGACGACAGCCGGCTCGCGCCCCGGAGGCGCAGCGGCCGGAACGCGACGGCGTCGAGAAGGACCCCGAGCAGCCCCGCGCCGGCGCAGGCCCCGGCGACCGCCAGGGCGAGACCCACCTTGGCGTCCACGAGCAGCGTGTACGCGAGCAGCGCGCCGACGGCCAGCACCGCGGGGTGCGCGAGGTTGATGATCTCGAGCACGCCAAAGACGAGCGTGAAGCCGAGGGCGAAGAGGGCGTAGACGGAGCCGAGCGAGATCCCGTTGACGAGCTGTTGAAGAAAGACGGCCATGAAGGCCCGCGGCCGGGGGCGGCGCGCGGGCGCGCCCGCCCCCGGCCCGGCGTTTACCTCACGCTATTTGACGTCGAGCTCGACGAACCGCCCGCCCCGTACCACCGCGACGTACGTCCGCGGCTGGATCACGTCGCGGTCGGCGGCGATGCTGATCCGGCCGAGCGGTGTCTCGATGTTCTTGATCGTGTAGAGGGCCTGCTCGATTTTGCTCCGCTGCGTGCGCACGGGTTCGGCGCCCGTGAGCCCGGCGCGGCGGATCGCTTCCGCGACGACCTGCGCCCCGGTGTACGCCTGGGCGGCGAACTGGTTTGGTTCACGCTTGTACTCGTCACGGTAGGCGCCGTAGAACTTGAGGTTGACCGCGGACGGCGCGCTCGGGACCCACGCCGTGCCGACGATCAGTCCTTCCGCGGCCGGGCCGGCCCGCGTGATGATGTTCGTGTCGTTGAAGCCGTTCCCGCCGATGAAGGGCACCGTGATGCCGAGGTTGCGCCCCTGGATCAGCAGCAGCGTGCCCTCGCGCGCGAGCGCGCTGACCACGATCGCTTGCGGGTTCGCGGCCTTCGCCTTGGTAAGCTGCGCGGAAAAATCGCTGTCGCCGCGCGAGAACGTAATCGTGTCCGCGATCGCGACGCCGTTCTTCTGCAGCTCCTCGGCGAACGTCCGGTAGCCCGAGATCGTAAAGTCGTCGGCGTTGTCGTACAGGACGACGACCTTGGACAGGTTGAGGACCTTCTTTGCGACGGCGATCGACTTCGGAATCTGCACGGCCTCCGGAGCCGACACCCGGAAGACGGTCGCGCCGATCTGCGGGATGCCCTTGGCCGTATTGCTGACGCCGACAACCGGCACGCCCGCCTGGACGGCCAGCGGATCGGCCGCAAACGCCTGGGCGCTCAGCACCGGGCCGAGGATCGCCGCGACCTGATCCCGCTGAATCAGCTTCTGGAAGACGTTGATCGCGCCGTCGCGCCCGGCGCCGGTGTCCTCGAGGATCGGGTCGATGCGCACCTGGCCCATCGCGTTGATCTGCTTGAAGGCGAGCTGGAAGCCGTTGCGGATCGGATCGCCGTACGCGGCGATGTCGCCGGTCACCCCCACCGCCAAGCCGATCTTGACCGGCCGGACCGGCGCCGCCCACGCCGCCGAGACCGCCAGCGGCAGGAGCAGGGCCAGAAGCCAGAGTTTTTTCATGCGTCAAGCACCCCCCGTTTGGGCTGCGAAACGTCTCAGTTTACGCGATCCGGCGCACTTTTCCCTGGCAAAGTGCATGGAGATTCGGCGCAAGGTTTGACCCGCCGCGCGTTGCGGGGATGACTCGACTGTATGAAGCTGGTCTTGCCATCAAGGCAGAGGCGAAATCGCGGCCGGCGCGATTCCGCCGGCGCGCTCGCGTTTCTCTCACATCTTGCCGGCGAGTTCTCCATCGTGCTCAATCTTCAAGACCTGCTCGCGCACGTGATCCGCACCTGCCGGGTGGAATTGGGCTTCGACTCGTGCTCGCTTGCCCTCGTCGATGAGGACGACCAGGACGCGCTGCGGATCCAGGCGGCGTCCGGGCTCCGCACCACCTATATCGATCTCAAGATTCCGGCCGGGCGGGGCCTCCACGGCGAAGTGGTGAGGACGGGCCAGCCGCTGCTGGTGCCGGACATGGCCGCCGATTCCCGCGTGTTCCAGCTGCAGCCCGGGATCCGGTCGGGGATCTACGCGCCGCTGATCGTCCGCAATCGCGTCGTGGGCGTGCTGAGCGCGCTGCGGTCGGCAAAGGACGCGTTTACCCACGCCGAGCTGGATCTGCTCACGGTGGTGGCGGGCTATGTGGCCGGCGCCGTCGAGGTGGCACGGCTGCACGAGCGGCTGAAGGAGCAGGCCCTCAACTCGAGCTATCAGCTCGCGGAAGCCCTGGATCTCGCGAGCGTGGCGATGATCATTGCGAGCTTGGAGGACGGCGCCATTCTTCGCTGGAACCGCGCCGCCGCGGACGTCTATGGATACACGCAGGAAGAAGCGGTCGGGCGGCCGCTCGCCCTGCTCGAGTCTCTCGATCAGCGGGGCGCGCTGGACGAGGTGCTCGCGGCGCTGAGACGGGGAGAGTCCGCGCGCTCGATCGACGTGGTGCACATAGGAAAGGAAGGGCAGCGCCGGCGGGTCGCCCTGACCGCGCATCCCATGCGGAACGCGGCCGGGAAGGTACGGTGGGCGCTCCTCGACGTAATGGCGTACTGATCGGGACACGGCCTGATCGAGGGCCGGTTGGGGGGACGACATGGCGGTGGACGTCGGCGTAACGCTGCCCACCCAGGGTCCGCTGGCCACGGCGGAGGCCGTCGCGACGATCGCGCGGCACGCGGAATCGGCCGGCTTTCGATCGTTGTGGGTGACCGATCACATCGCGATCCCGACCCGCTCCGCCAGCCGCTACCCGTACAGCGCGGACGGCGGCCTGCCGTGGGACCCCTCGATTCCTTACCTCGACGCGCTGACGGCGCTGGCCTGGGTGGCGGCGCTGACGCGCACCGTGCGGATCGGGACCTCGGTGCTCGTCCTGCCGATGCGCCACCCGCTGCCCGTTGCGAAGGCAGTGGCGACCCTCGACTACCTCTCCGGCGGCCGGGCCGTACTGGCCGTCGGCGCCGGCTGGTTCGAGGAAGAGTTCGCGCTGCTCGACCAGCCGTTCCGCGACCGGGGCCGCCGGCTCGACGATGCCGTGCGGCTCCTCAAGGCGTGCTGGGGCCCGGATCCGGTACGGTACCGCGGGGAATTCTACGATCTGCCGGCGTTCGCGATGGCGCCCAAGCCGCCGCAGGGCAGCCGGCTTCCGGTGTTGGCCGGCGGCGAGGGCGAGGTGGCGCTGCGCCGTGTCGCCGCGGTATGCGACGGCTGGCAGCCGCTCGGGCTCGACCCGGACGAGTATCGCGAGCGGGCCGGCCGTCTCGAGACGTACGCGGCGCGCCGCGGCCGTTCCATGAACGACCTCTGGCTCCAGGCGCGCATCGCGCGCGGCGTCCCGATCACCCGCGCCCTCGCGGCGCGGTACGCCGCCGCGGGCGCGCGCACGCTCATCGTGGACCCGGCCTACCGCACGATGACGCTCGACGCGGCGCGGGCCTTTCTCGACGAGGTCGCGCGCGAACTCGAGGTTGCGCCCGCCGTCCCCGGCTGTTAGGATAGGGCGCGTGAACCGCGTCACGAGACCATCCACGCAAACCCCGCTGTACTGCATCTGTCCTCCGCGGAGGTAGCACGCCTCCGCTTCCGGCGTTCCACGCAGTTCCATAGCACGGCCAATCGAGTCTGACGTTCATCGCCGCCCCCGAAGGGGCCGGCGCAGCACGCCCGCCGAGGGCGCACGGGGTGATTTCCATGGAGACAGGGGGTCCCCGCCTGGGGATTGTGTACGAGCATCCGGAGTGGTTCGCGCCGCTCTTTGCCGCGCTCGACGCGCGCGGCGTACCGTACGACCGGATCGACGTGAGCGCCCACCTGTTCGATCCGGGCGGCGCGCCGCCACCGTGGACGCTGGTGCTGAACCGCATGAGCCCGTCGGCCCACCTGCGCGGGCACGGACAGGCCATCGTCTACGCGCGCGACTTTCTTCGTTATCTCGAGGGGGCGGACATCGAGACGATCAACGGGGCGGACGCCTTCACACTGGAGACGTCCAAGGTCTCGCAGCTGCTGCTGCTTCGCCGTCTCGGGCTGCGCGCGCCGCGGACGCGGGTGATCAACCATCCGAGCCAGGCCGCGGCGGCGGCGGACGGGCTCGACTTTCCGGTCGCGGTGAAGCCGAACATCGGGGGGAGCGGCGCGGGGATCCAGCGGTTCGACCACCTCGAGGATCTTGCCGCCGCGGTTGCGGAGGGCACGCTCGACCTCGGCATCGACCGCACCGCGCTGGTGCAGGAGTTCCTGCCCGCGCGGGACGGTCACATCGTCCGGGTGGAAGTCTTGGACGGCCGCGTGCTCTACGCAATCAAGGTCTTTCCGAAGCCCGGCGGCTTCAACCTCTGCCCGGCCGACATCTGCCAGGTCGAGCCGGAGGCCGGCCTGCGCCCGGCGGATCTTCCGAAGGCCGCCCTGCGGGTCGAAGCATGCACGCCGCCGGCGCACGTCTGCCGCGACGTCCTCACGATCGCGCGGCGGGCGCGCCTGGATCTCGCCGGCGTCGAGTACCTTGTCGACGACCGGAACGGCCGGATTCACTACTACGACATCAACGCGCTGTCGAATTTCGTGTCGAACGCGGTCGAGGTCGTCGGGTTCGATCCATACGGCGTGCTGGCGGATTACCTGGCGGGTCGGCTCGGCATCCAGGGCTTGAGGCGGGCGGATCGCGCGGCGGCGGCCGTGTAAGCGGGTGCCCCGTACGCGGAGCGTGTCGCGGCCCCCGGCGTTCGCCGGGGGCCGCCCCGTTGTCCGCCCGCGCAGGGGGGTGCGCCGGCGAACCTACGTCTTACATTCGTTCCAGCGTCGCGCGGCGCCGCACGGTTCCATCGTGGAGCACGTTCGTCAATCGAGATCGGCGAACTGCAGCCGGTACAGCTTCGCGTAGATCCCGTCGCGCGCCAAGAGCGCGTCGTGCGTCCCTTCCTCGGCGACGCGGCCTTTGTGCAGGACGAGGATCCGGTCGACGTGGCGCACCGTCGAAAGCCGGTGGGCGATCACGATCGCGGTGCGTCCCCGCAGGGCCGCCGTCATCGCGCGCTGGATGAGGACTTCCGTCTCCGCGTCCACGCTGCTCGTCGCCTCATCGAGGATCAGCAGAATCTCCGGCTGCGCAGCGAGCGCCCGCGCGAACGCGATCAGCTGCTTTTGCCCGGACGACAGGCCCGCCCCGCGTTCGTGGAGCTCGGTCGCGTAGCCCCGCGGCAGCGCCTCGATGAACCGCGCGGCCCCGGTCTGCTCCGCGGCCCGCTGCACGTCGGCGTCCGAGATCGCGGCGTTGCCGAGGCGGATGTTGTCGGCGATCGTGCCCGAGAACAGGAAGACATCTTGAAGAACGAGGCCGACGTGCCGCCGCAGCTCGCGCTGCGGGTACCGGCGCACGTCGGTGCCGTCCACCAGCACCTCGCCCCGCTGCGGGTCGTAGAAGCGCGTGAGGAGATTGATGACGGAGGTCTTTCCGGCGCCGGTATGGCCGACAATCGCGACGCGCTCGCCGGCGCGGATCGTAAACGAGACGCCGCGGAGCGCCCAGGCCGGCTCTCCCGCCGCCGGCCGGGCGGTCGTCGCCGCGGCCGGCGCGCCGCCGTCCTGGTAGGAGAACCAGACGTTCCGGAACACGATGTCGCCGCGCAGGCCCGGCAGCGGCGAGGGGCTCGCGGCGTCCCGGACGGCGACCGGCTCGTCCAGCACGCGGAAGATGCGCTCCGAGGACGCCATCGCCGCCTGGAAGATATTGAACTTATCCGCCAAGTCGCGCAGCGGATCGAAGAACCGCTCCGCGTACTGGATCGCGGCGACGAGCACGCCGAGCGTCGCAACGCCCCGCGCAATCTGGCCCCCGCCGTACCATAGGAGAAGGGCGACGCCGAACGCGCCGACGAGCTGAATCGCCGGGTAGAACTGCGAGAAGTTGCGGGTGGAGGCGAGGCTCGCGTCGAGATGGGCGGCGTTGAGCTCGTCGAAGGCGCCGAGGCGCCGGGGCTCCTGGGTAAACAGCTGCGTGACCGTCATCCCGGTGATCTGTTCGTTCAGGTACGCGTTGATGCGCGCGAGGCGCGTGCGGACCGCGCGGAACGCGTCCCGCGACCGCAGCCGGAAGCGCTCCGTGATCACGTAGACGGCCGGCAGGACGGCAAACGCGGCGAGCGCGAGGCGCCAGTTCATCCACAGCATGATCGCCATGATGCCGATCATCGTGAAGACGTCGCCGAAGATCGCCACCGCGCCCGAGGTGATCAACTCGTTCAGCGCGTCGACGTCGTTCGTGACGCGGGTGACGAGACGTCCCACGGGCGTGCGCGAGAAGAAGCTCATCGACAGCCCCTGGAGGTGGGCGACCATCTGCGCGCGCAGGTCCGCCATCACGCGCTGCCCCACCGCCTGCATGAGGTAGCTCTGCGCCCAGCGGGCGCCGAAGCCGAACGCCAGGACGGCGAGGTAGACGGCGGCGAGCCCGACGAGCCCGCGGAAGTCCGCGGCGGCCGCCCGGCCGCCGGGCGGCGCGATGTACCGGTCGATGCCGAGCCGGTACAGCGTCGGCCCGG
Organism: bacterium; assembly: GCA_035308905.1. NCBI lineage: Bacteria > bacterium. The sequence goes on from DATGFS010000021.1 coordinate 23,801, forward strand.
CGAGGTCGGCGAGCGAGGCGACCAGCAGCAGGGCGATCGACAGCCCGACCGTCACGCCGTAGGGGCGGACGTAGGCCAGCAGGCGCCGGACGAGGCGCGCGTCGTAGGCGCGTCCAAGGATCGGATCTTCGTCGAAGTGCGCGCTCATCGGTCCGCGCCGTCCGGCGGGCCCGTCGCGGGTTCGCCGGCCGGTTCTTCCGCCTCGAGCGCTTCGCGCAGCAGCTCGCGCTCGTAGAGATCCGCGTACAGGCCGCCCCGGGCGATCAGGTCCTCGTGCGTCCCCTGGTCGACCACGCGGCCTCCGTCGAGCACGACGATCCAGTCCGCCGACCGGATCGTGGAGATCCGTTGGGCGATCACGAGGCTGGTGCGCGCCGCCATCACGCCGCGCAGGCGCTTCAGGATCGCCTGCTCCGTCTGCGTGTCGACGCTGCTCAGCGCGTCGTCGAGGATCAGCACGCGCGGATCGCGCATCACGGCGCGCGCGAGCGTGACGCGCTGCCGCTGTCCGCCCGAGAGCGTGACGCCGCGCTCGCCGACGACCGTGTCGTAGCCCGCCGGAAAATCCGCCGCGTCGGCGGCGATCTGCGAGACGTCCGCGGCCTCCAGGATTCGTGCGGGGTCGGCCGTCCCCGCGGCCCCGAACGCGATATTCGCGCGCAGCGTGTCGGAGAACAAGAACGGTTCCTGCGGCACGAGCGCGACCGCGCCCCGCAGGGTCGCAAGCGGCAACTGCCGCACGTCGTGGCCGTCCAGCAAGACCTGTCCCTCCGTGGGGTCGAGCACGCGGGGGATCAGCGACACGAGCGTCGTCTTTCCGGCGCCGGTAGGCCCGACGACGGCGACGGTCCGGCCGGCCGGGATGACGAGGCTCACGTCGCGCAGCACCGCCGTGCCGTCGCGGACGACGCTCACGCGCCGGAAGGCGATCTCGCCTCGGATGCCGTCGACGACGAGCGGAGAGGGCGGATCATCGACCGCCGGCGCCTCGGCGAAGACGGCGTCGAGCCGGTTCATGGACGCGCGGCCCTGCTGCCACAGGTTCGTGACCCAGCCGAGGGCGATCATCGGGAAGCTGAGCCGGGCGAGGTAGTACGAGAACTGCACCATCTGCCCGAGCGTGAGCGTCCCGCGGATGACCGCGTCGCCGCCCTGCCACAGGAGCACCACCGACGCGACGCCGAGGATCAGGCCGATCACCGGCCACAGGGCGCCCTGGGCCCGCGCCAGCCGGAGGTTGGTGTGGACGACCGCCTCGGACGACTCGTTGAACCTCGCAAGCTGATCGGGCTCGCGGGCGAAGGCCTTCACCACCCGGATGCCGCTCATCATCTCCTGGACGCGGGCGGAGAGCGCGCTGAACTGCGCCTGCACGGCGTCGAAGCGCCGGTGGATCTCGCGGCCGAGCAGCAGAAACACGAACGTGACGAAGGGGAGGATCGCGAGCATCATCAGCGTCAGGCGCACGCTGATGCTCAGCATGAACGCGACGGACGCGATCAGCATCACCGTCGTGTGAACCGAGCGCATCAGCCCCACGCCCGCGAACCGCTGCACCGCGCGGATGTCGTTGACGGCCCGGGCCATCAGGTCGCCGGTCGGCGTGCGCTCGAAAAACGCGAGCGGCATCCGCTGGAGATGGGCGAAGTACTCGCGGCGCAGCTCCGTCTCGATCCGGTAGGCGGCCGCCATGATCGACCATCGCATGACGTAGGTCGCGGCGGCCTCCGCCGCGGCGAGCCCCAGGAGCGCCCCGGCGTACGCGGCCAGCAGGCTCCCGCCGACGTGGCGGCCGATACCGTCCACCGCCAGTTTCATGATCCACGGCGAGGACTGCGCCATCGCGATCGAGACGAGCCCCCCGAGATAGCCGACGGCGTACGGCCGCCGATAGCGGTGGACGTACGCCCAGAAGCGGCGGCTGCGCACGCGGGGAGCCGGTTACCGCGCCTTGTGGCCGACGAACACGCCGTCCCGCAGCGGGACGATCACGCCGGTGAAGTCGGGATCCGCAAAGAGGAGCCGCGTGACTTCGCGCACGCCCCGCGTGGCCGCGTCGTTCACGGCGGGGTCCATTGCCCGGCCGCGCCAGATCATGTTGTCGACGAGCAGGAGGCCGCCGGGGCGGAGGTGCGTCTTCATCACCGGGAAGGAGGCGGGGTAGGCGTCCTTTTCGATGTCGTTGAAGATCACGTCGAACTCCCCGGGGGTCCGGTCGAGCTCGGCGACGGCCTCGTTCACGCTGAAGCGCACGACGTCCGCAAGCCCGAGCCGGCCGAGATAACCGCGTGCCTGCCGTGACAGTTCCTCGTCCCAGACGACGTGGTGCACCTCACCGCCGCCGTTGTCCCGCACCGCCAGCGCAAACCACGCCGTGGAATACCCGAACCCGGAGCCCATTTCGAAGACGCGCCGGGCCCCGGTGGCCCGTGTCAGCAGATAGAACAGTCGGCCCACCACGGGGCCGACGATCGGAAACCGCCGCTCCGCGGCGTAGGCTTCCATTTCTTGCAGGATCGGCGGCCGCGCCGGGATGACGCCCTCGAGGTAGGCGGTCAGCGCGGGTTGGGTCAGGTCCTGATAGAGGTCTCTGCTCATAAAGCCATCATACGACGGCGACCGGCGCGCCGGGCCCGCCGAGGCGCAGAAGTACAAGGTGACGTCCTACGGCCAGATCGTGCTGCAGCGCGGCGCCGGAAGTCGATCGAGCAACCCAAACAGACGATCGCACACCTGCGCCGTGTTTCGGTGCATAACGGCTGAAACACCGTCGCGATTCAGGGGGTTCCGGCGGGCAGGGTGATGGTGACAGCACCGGCGGTAATCATCATTCCACATAACTGAAGCAGATCGACCGTGTCCCTGCCCGCCGGGTACGTACGGCCGCTACTTCGGTTCGATCGGCTCGATGGGATCGCCGGCACGGATCGTGCCGCCGGTGAGGATCTGCGCCCGCAGGCCGCCGCGATGGACCAAGCCGGCGCGAATCCGCTGGCCGGTGACCTTCTCGATGTGCCCGCACGGCTCGCACAGCCGGATGCCGCGCAGCGACACGTCGCCGACGCGGAATTCGCGGCCGACGAGGTGGTTGAGCGCCACGCCGCGGGTGACGATGTTGCGCCGGCTGTCGCCGGCGTCGAACGCGACCTCGTACTCTCGGCGGAGGGCGTCGACGGCTTCTTCCTCGATCAAAGTGACTTCGCGTTCCGATCCGCCCAGCTTCGAATAGGTGCCCGACCGGCTGTGGTAGCGGTCGCCTTCGAGTCCTTCGCCGGGAACGGCCCGCACCGCGGGCACCGACGACATCGCCTCCTCCGCGCGCGCGCAGATATGCAGGGAGACGACCGCGCCTCTCATCATGCGCCACCTCACCGGTCCGCCGGACCTGTCGCGGCGTCCCTTCGCGCGCGGCCGGCTCCGGCCCTTCGACGGCCGCCCGCTCGGTTATGATAGGAAATGACCAGACCGCCGCCAAGGGAGGCGCCCCACCGCCGTCATGCGAGTCGCCGTCACGGGTTCCCACGGACTGATCGGCTCGGCCGTGGTCGCGTCGCTGCGCGCCCGCGGCGACCAGGTCGTTCGTCTCGTCCGCGGTGAAGCCGCGGGCGCGGACGAAATCTCCTGGCAGCCGCACGACGGCCGGATCGACGCGGCCCGCCTCGAGGGCATCGACGCGGCGGTCCACCTCGCGGGCGCGACGCTGGCGTCGCGGTGGACACCGGAGCAGAAAGAGGCGATTCGGAGCAGCCGGTTGCTCGGCACCGGTCTCGTCGCCCGCGCGCTGGCCGGACTCGCCGCGCCGCCGCGGGTCCTCGTCAGCGGCTCCGCCGTCGGCTACTACGGCAACCGCGGCGACGAGGTGCTGACCGAGTCCTCGGGCGCGGGCACGGGTTTCCTCGCGGACGTATGCCGCGAGTGGGAGGCCGCGGCCGATCCCGCCCGCCGGGCCGGGATCCGGGTGACCCACCCACGCTTCGGGGTGGTGCTCGGCGGAGGCGGCGGCATCCTCGCCAAGATCGTGCCGATCTTCAAGCTCGGCGCGGGCGGCCCCCTCGGCCACGGGCGGCAGTATCTGCCGTGGGTCGCGATCGACGACGCCGTCGGCGCCATTCTGCTCGCGCTCGATCGCGACGGACTCGACGGGCCGGTCAACGTCGTCGCGCCGCACGCGGTCACGAACCGCGAGTTCACCTCCGCACTCGGGCACGTGATCGGCCGTCCGGCGGTTATCCCCGTCCCGGCGGCGGCGCTGCGCGCGCTGTTCGGCGAGATGGCCGACGAGGCGCTCCTGGCCAGCCAGCGCGTGGAACCGGCCCGGCTCGCCGCCGCCGAGTATGGATTCCGCTTCGGGGAACTCGAGCCGGCCTTGCGCCGGGCTCTCGCCGCCGCGTAGGCGCGCCGTTCCGGTCGGACGTTGCGGCCGCGGGCCGCGTCAGATATAATCGGCTCACACCGTTCATGTCGACGGGCCGCGCGACAACGCGGCGCGCCATCGTGCGAAGGCGATGCCGTGCGGGGCCCGGGCGAGGCGTGGGGACGTAGCTCAGTTGGGAGAGCGCCTGAATCGCACTCAGGAGGTCGGCGGTTCGAATCCGCTCGTCTCCACCAGATTTACCAAGGGTTTCCGCGCATCACCATTTGCTGGCGTGCCCGTTGGTGCCTTTCTGGTGCCTTGACGTAGGGCGTCAAGCCGCTCTCCGACCGCCTGGAACGCCGACGGCATCAGGTGGCCGTACGTGTTGAGCGTCGTCGTGATCGACGCGTGCCCCAGCCGCGCCTGGATGGCTTTTGGATGCACACCAGCGGCGATCAGCAGGCTCGCGTGCGTGTGCCGTAGATCATGGAGCCTGATCTCGTGGAGACCGGCGAGCGTGAGGTGCCGTTTGAAGACCCGGTCGATATTGTCTGGGTCGAGTGGGCCACCAGTTTGACCCGACCGGAAGACATGGGCCTCCTCGGGATCGTCACTGGCAGGGAACACGAGGAGAATCTCAATGAGTGAGGGACTGAGGTCGATGGTGCGACGCGAGTGCCGCGTCTTGAGCGGGGCCTCCCGAACGACGTAGCGCTCCCCGTCGCGGACGCGCCCTCGAGTGCGACGGACATGCAGTACACCACTGTGCAGCCCCCAGCGTAGCCCCAAGAGTTCGCCCCGACGAAGGCCGGTGTGCACCGCGACCCGGTACAGTGTGCGGTATGGCTCCTCAGAGGAGTACAGGAGGCGAGAACGGATTCCAGGAGTTCCGGCGGGCGCTGGGGCGGGATTCAACGAGGGCGGGACGCGTCTACAATCGTGCCGCTAAATTCTTTGGCCAGTTGCCGACTGCGCTTGTGTCATTGAGTTCGGTCCTCCCCCGAACTGATAGTCAGGAGCCAGTATGATACAGAAATACCGTATGGCTCCCCGCCGGAAGTCTTCGCGGAACTGCGGGAGGTTTTCGAGTCCGTCAAACCGCAGATGCGGTCGCGGTTTTCGTGGCGATGCAGACAATCCCCGGCTGGAGCCGTGGGACCAGAGACCTCGATAGGGACAGGGCAACTCCGGTGCATCGTCAAATAGCGACAACGGTCCCTGTTGTCCGTAGAAGGCTCGTTCGGTTTAGGGGGGAATCCGATGAGCCTCACGCGTTGCCCGAACTGCGGCACCATTGTCCCGACAAAGGCAACGGACTGCGTGTGGATACGCGCGTCCAGCTGAGCGATGGGGACATTCGGGGCCCACCCATCGCGCAACCTCCTTTGGGCTCCGTCAGCCATGGGGGAGAGCCGACCTGTGGGGGTGACACAAATGGAGACCACGTTCTCGGTCAGGCTCATCTCCGTGAAGAACGTTTCGGTTGACGAGGCGGATCGTTTGCGTTGGGACGTGATCGTGACCGTTGCCGTGGTGTCGCCCTTCGGGCGATTCGACCTGGACGTAGAGATCGACCGGAGTCCGACGATTGATGATGCGGTCAGTCTAGCGATGACAAAAATATCCGAATGGGGCGCGGAATTTGGGGAGGCTTCCCAGATCGCACCTTCAAGAAAAGCACAGACATAAAGATTCTCCTTTCAGGCGGGTGACGTGTAATGTCTTAGTCCTGGAGGGAATGAAAATGCCGATTCCAACCGTCACGTGGGTCCTACTCCGCGAACGGTCGGTCAAGGAGAACGACGAACTAAACATTTTTGGGGTCGCGCAAATCCTTGAGGTGAACTCCTTTCCAGCGAAAACGGAGAAGGTTACTCGTGAGACTCGATTTCAGTCGAGTCGTCCACAAAGGCATACGAATTTGGGTGTTCGCTAATGGCGGATAATCGTGGACGCTCGGATCGACCTGCGGCGAGACCGTTCTCCGCGATCATCACCATCCTTGTGATCGCATTGATTCTTCAGACAGCATACGGTCCGCAATACTGTAAAGGGTCGTCCCAAGAGGGTCTGCAGGGAATGAACGTAGACCGGGCACTCACGCGCGAGTATTGCGCGGCAAGCCAGATACGTGACCGTAATGCGCCAGTGTCCCAATGGATTGATACCCTTAACTATGACCTCGTTGCCTTGGGGGACCTTCTTGGTGGCCTATTCAGTCAAATAGGAGCCGTTCAACAGCCGCACAAATAGTGCCGCCCAATCTTCAAACGGACGGCATTTGTAAAGGCCGGATGTTTAAGGGGTGGTCCGCGATGAGACAGTCATCACGTTATCCGGCGCTTGGCATGATCGTGGGCTTGTACCAATTCGCGGCCATCCTGGCGGCTCTAGGCACTGTCGCGGCGATTATGGTTCTCTTTGATCGCAGTGCCTCACAGGTGTCTGGCGTTCAAATTCAAATCCTTATCGGGCTGATCGTCGGAGGAGGGATCACGGTCCTTACGCTCGTCGCAATCGCCGAAAGCATCAAAGTCGTTGTGGACAGAACACCCGGTTCGTTGCTGACCGTCTCCACGATGCCGCGCCACGAACGCGCCAGCAAGGAGGGGCGTGGTGGAGAAACCGTCAAATCTTCAAGCGGCTAAGTCGCGGACAATATCGCGTCTTAGATTTTCGGCGATAAGGACCGGCATACTCACTACCGAGGGTCCGGACTCTGGAGTCCGGACCCTCGGTATCTTAGTGTCGGGGCTAGTGGTTATTGCTAGTCGAGATAGGTTACTTGATCTACCTGACCCCGGTCGTCTCCTTGACCTTGTGCCCAATGACTTCTCCGGTCATCACGCGAGTCGCGGCCGGAAGCACCTTGGGATTCTTCATCACCCAGTCCGCCGCGACCCGATTGGATTCCTCGGCGTTCGCTTTGGTTTCGAAGATGCTGGTTGACAGTACCGTCCCACCGCCAACATCCGTAAAGTAGTATCCAATGAAACCCGGAACCGCACTGATCAACGGCACAAAATCCTCGCGGACGTGCCGCGGCAATTCTTGCGGATTCGGTACCTTATCATACTGCCGTACGCTCGAATGCATGGGCCAACCTCCGTCTCCCAATAGGGAGTGTACTTCTGTGGGGCTTTCTCCTCCGAGGAAACGACCGAATACAGTGAAAGTCGCCGTGGACGTAAGGGAGAGGAACAATTCAAGTATATCCCTTGTTCGCACAGGGAAGCGAACGCCGCATGGCGTCTCATCTGTCCAGACTTGGGCTCTTGCCTTCCGTGGAGTATACTTTCACCCCTCCAGCCTACGCCACAGACGCGCCACGAAGCCAGGCGAGGTTGTACGAAGCCCATCGCGTCGGATCCTATGACGCCCTCTGTCGCCCTGACCCGCTCTCTGCGCTCTCCGGCGACCGCTCGGCAACGTCCCGGCGATCGGCCGGTCGGCCTCCCCGCCTCCAATCACTCTCCGCAAAACGCTTCAGATTCGCGAACTGGCGCATCTGCATGATCCAATGGCTGGGCTCGAGCAGCAGAAAGGTCGCCGCCGGCTGAAGCCACCGCGGTTCGAGGGCCCAGTAGCCGCTGACCACGAGCCGGGTGCAGCCTCCAGGAAGCTCCTTTAGCAGAAAGCCCCAGAGCGAATCGGTGTAGAAGCGCGGCCGCGCGCCCGCCGGATCGAATTGATGCCCGGCCAGGTCAAACGACGCCCGCAACCCCAGGAACCGCTCCGGTTCCAAGAGCGCGACCGTCCATGCGGGTTTGCCCATCGCCGTCAAGCAGTCCCCAGCAGAGAGCGTCTGCCACTCGGGGTGGATGCGGTCTGCGCTTGGACGGCCGAAGTTGTCGAGGTAGTCCCAGCTATAATAGCCGGCACGATGGTAGCCCATCTGCACCAGCCAAGGCCAGACTCTAGCCGGCGGCGCCTCAATCGTGACGGCCATCGTCGCGCTGCGCCTGCCGCCCGGAATCAAATCTGCGCCCGGATACGGCTGTCTCACCTCTTCGTCGGTTGCACCCCAACGAAGCAGTCGCGGCCGCAGCAGGAGCGCGTACGCGCCCGCGGACAGCCCCAATAAGGTGCCGAGCTTCCAGCCCGAGCTGCCGGCACAACGGCCCGGACGATTTGATGGACGCATGCTTCTTCCTCCTCTTGTCCGTCAGGTGCCCCCGATCCCCGAACACCGAGAGGGCTCGACGTTGATCCGATACGAGGGCTACATATTGGCGATCGCATTCATGAGGATACCTCCCTAAAGAAGGCTCGCGTCCCCAAGAGACGGCGTAGCGCTGCGGCTCTTCTGGCTGGCGGCAAGCCGCTCGGCCCGCCACTTGATGCCGAGCAGTTGCTTGCGTACCATCACGAACTCCGCCGGATCGAGAAACAGTAAGACAGGAAGCCGCCGCCACGTCACGGGTAGCGCAGTGCGAACGCGGAGCACAAGTCGGCTGCGGCTTTCGTCGAGCGGCTTTCGTCGAGTGGTTGGATGGTCCATGATTGGGTAACCGCCACGCCGGCATCACGGTACGCGAGGAGTAGCGTCCGGTTCCGCTCGAGTGCTTCCACCCGCATGGGGGTACCGACTGCGTAGGGCACCATGTCGCCCACACGGAGGTCCTGGAACTGCGGCAGGATTTGGCCCACGCTCGGCGCCTGGAGAGCACCGATCATGAGGTCAATCCAATCGTAACTGTAGAGCCCGCCTCGCAGATTTCCAATCTGCGTGAGCCACGGCCAGATGTGCTCTGGTCGCGCCCATACCGTGACGGCACGGGTCGTCGCCTCGACAGGATGCTGTGCGATGTCGTCGCCCGGCATCTGCCGCACGACTTCTTCGTCCGTGGCTCCCCATCGCCGATGCCAGGGCCGAACGACGAAGGGATATGTGACACCGGCAAGGGCGAGAATCGCCGCAGCCCATCTCGCAACGGCCCAAGACCGTCGACTCATCGCGTCGCAGCCTTCCTACTTCGTCGAGAACTGGCTGAGTGGGAGGGGACATTGGGTCGCCTCCCCCAAAAAACAGCGTAGTGCTGTAGATCAGGCGGGGCGATCCGGCATGGGCCCGATTCTCGGTCGGACGCGCAGAGGAACGCGCATTCGTTCGATTTGGGCGGAGAACTTGACCGGACTTGTCCAGATACAGTCTGCGCCGCGATCTGCCCGGCCCCGGGCTCGCCCGCCTGGTGTCGTGACCAGGAGCGCGCTGCGATGAAGCAACGGACTGCGGAGAGTGGATTCCAGTTGACCGCCGGTGTCGTCAAACGCGCGGTCCAACTTGCCGTTTCCCTGGTTGTTCAGGCCGTCTTGTTGTTTGCTTCTGCGGGCCGGGTCGCCTGGCCGGCGGCCTGGGCCTATCTCGTCACGTACGTGGGCGCTGTCGGGCTGAATACTCTGCTCCTGATACCGAAGGGGGCCGCCGCGACGGCGCTGATCGAGGAGCGGGCACGAATTCTGCCCGAGAGGAAATGGGACCGGGGAGTGAGTGCGGCGTTGGTCGTCGGTCACGTCGCGATGCTCACCGCGGCCGGCTTGGACTATAGGTTCAGATGGAGCCCGATGATCGGGTGGCCGGTGCAGGTGTTGGGGTTGGCGGGCGTGGCGACGGGCCTGGCTGCCTCGAGCTGGGCGATGCTGACGAATGCGTACTTCTCCTCGACTGTGCGCATCCAGCGGGAGCGAGGTCATCATGTCATCAGCGATGGCCCCTACCGTTTCGTGCGACATCCCGGATACGGCGGGTACGTTATTTTCGCCGGTGCCACGCCGTTGTTGCTGGGATCGCTCGGCGCGTTCGTCCCCGCAACGATCGTGATCGCGGCGATTGTGGCGAGGACGTGGCTTGAGGACCGAACGCTTCGGGCCGAACTCGACGGCTACGACGATTACTCCCGCCGTGTCCGGTATCGCCTTATTCCTCGCCTTTGGTAAGAGGCCTTATGCACCGGGCACGGTTTGGCACGCGGCGGCCTCGACGCGCGACTTGATCCCCTTCAGCATGCCGCTTTCCATATAGTGGTGCAGCGCTTCGCCCGGCCCGCGGTCGATCAGAGCGGCGATCGGCCAGAGCAACGGCCAGAGGACCGGCACCTTACGGGCAAACGGCTCGAGCCAGCCGCCCCGGGTGCGGGCGATCAGCCGGGTCTTGGTCCCACCGGCGAGCGGCTCGAGGATAAGCCACTCGCCGGCGATCAGGCAGCGTGGCCGATCAACCATCGTCACCGGCACGGTGTTGAACCGCGAGTACGGGACCCGATCGCCGACATGCAACTCCTGCCATTCGGGGTGGATGCGGGTCGCCGAATGGCCGTCGGCATAGGTGATGAACAGCAATCGCTCGACCCATTCGTGGGTGTAGAAGCCAGCCCGGCCGGAGCCCATCTGGACGAGCCAGGGCCAAACTTGGTCCGGCGGCGCGTCAATGGTGATGGCGCGGGTCGAGACTGGCCGATAACCCATAGGACTTGGGAGTTCGTCACCAGGGAGCGCCTTAGCGACCTCCTCGTCGGTGGCGCCCCATCGCCGGATGCGTGGTCGTACGACGGCCGTGTAAGCCAACCCGGCGACCGCCACTGCCGAGGCGGCCGCAAGGCTCCGCCTCCGGTCACGAGGCGCCGGCACCGCTCCTTCGCGCTGCGCCGGCTCGATGCGGAAGACGGGGTAGTCCGCGGCGATGGCCCTGAATTCGGTGAGCGGGGCGTCGTGCGGGATCGGGAAGTGCCTCCGCCCGCTCGTGGCGACCTGGCAGTAGGCTTTCAAGATCGGCGCTCGTTCCTCGGCCGGGACTTCGGTGAGGCGGACCGGGCGCGAGGAGCCGCGCTTCACGAACGCCTCTCCGCCGGTCGCGCGGACGTTGCGTACCCACTCCGACCCGTCGCCGAGCATCGAGACGAGGTATCGGTGTCCGTCGTGCTCGGTCACGACAAGCACGTTGGTGTGGAGCCGCCCGCTGCGGCGCCCTCTCACCTGCAGCGTGAGGAGGATGGCCGGCGTGAGGCCGAGGCCCGACAATCGGGCCAGGGCTCCGCTCACGACTTTCCCGAGGCCAGTCGGGTGCCAGTTCCGATAGAATAGGCGCAAAGAGGTTCGTTCGGCGTGATCGCAGCGATGGCCGGTCATGTCCGTGTCCTCTCGGTGCGCAGGAGAGCG
>DATGFS010000022.1 GCA_035308905.1 bacterium
AGTGCCAGTGGAATATGCATGCCGTTCATCGGGCGCAGGCCGACGCAAGCAAGCGTGACCACGAGGAATCCACCGGCCACCACCAGGTGATCGTCTATCCGGTGACCGAAGGCGATCCTACCGGGGAGCGTCACGTCGACGGCAATCCGCCATAGGACCGTCGCCGCGTCCAAGGCGGCGGTATCCGGGATGACGGCGGCCAGACGATCCAGTCAGTACCGGTAAACCTCGATAATGCTCGCAAACCATTGGTATTCAAGGGCTGGTGGAGACGGCGAGGTTCGAACTCGCGACCCCCTGCTTGCAAAGCAGGTGCTCTCCCACTGAGCTACGTCCCCACGCGTGTTCTATTCTAGCATGCGCGGAATCACGTCTGCGGCCAGGCGTTCCATCTGCGCGGCTTCATCGAACAAAGCGCATGCCTGTCCTCCGGCTCAGCTGATTACGCAGCGATCGCGCGGTCTACGGCCGGCCGCACCGCGCCGAGCAGCGAGAGCGCCACGCCGAGCTGGACATCGTCGCCGCGCAGCATGTCCTCGACCGCCATCGAGACCGTGCGGTCCGGCGCGATGCCGATTCCCTCGATTTCTTCGTCGCGCGGTCCCGTCAGCGCCCGCGTCGTGATCATGATGCCGCCTTCGGGAAGCGCGAAGTCGCGCGCGCCGCCGAACGCGCCCGCCGTCGCCTCACCCACGACGAGCGCCCGATTCGCGTCTCGAAGCCCGATGGTGAGGATCTCCGCCCCGGACGCCGAGCCGTGGTCGGTGAGCACCACGAGCGGTGTGTCCCGGAACGGCGTTTCGCCGCTGGCCGCGAACGCCCCTGAACCCGCGCTCGAGCGCGTCCGCGCGAGTACGGTCCCGGCCGGTACGAAGAGCCCGGCCACCCACTCGGTCTCGACCACAAGCCCGCCTGGATTCCCTCGAAGATCGATCACGATCGCGCGAATGCCACCGGGATCGCCGAACGCCTGCATGGCGCGCCGGGCTTCGACCGCCGCGCCGCGGGTGAATCCCCAGATCCGAACGTAGGCGACGCCGGGACGAACCATCTCGACCTCGACCGCGGGCGTCTGGATCACCGCGCGCGTCACCGGGATCTCAAGCGTTTCCCCGCGCCGCCGGATTTTCAGCACGACCGCCGAACCGGCCGGTCCGCGCAGCCGGGAGACCACGTCGATGGCGGAGCCGCCGCGAAATCCCACGGCGTCGGCGGCGAGGATCTGGTCGAACAACCTGACGCCCGCGGCCGCCGCGGGAGACCCCGGCACCACCGCAACGACGAACGGCCCATCGGCGCCCGCGGGGAACGTGGTCCGGATCCCGATCCCAGCGTACCCCGGCCGGCCGGCAAGATTGTCCTTGAACTCCGTGTACTGGTCGGGGGTCATGAACCGGACGTGACTGTCGTGGACCGACTGCAGCATCGCCCGCGTGACCGCGTAGGCGAACTCGGGCTCGCGCGCCGACGATGCGCTCTCGGCGCGCTCGAACTCGACGGTGAACTCCCGGACCGCCTCATCTTCCGCCATCCCGGGCGGGAGATCCGGAAGCGCCCCGGCGCCGAGCCCCGCGCGTGCCCGCAGCGAGGCGACCGCGGCGTTCAGCAGCGCGATGGGATCGAGGGCCCGGAAGTACTCGCGCTCCGCGATACGCAAAGCCGCCACGACGAGCGAGGCGTCCGCGGCCGCGGCGCGCGACGGCGCCGCCGAGATGGCCGCCAGCGCGAGCGCGACCGCGAGCCACAGCGCGGTGACGCGGCGCAGTGCGATCCGCCCGCCGGATCCGGGAATCATGTCCGGCGATGTTCGCGTTGCGGGCGCCTCCTCCTCCGCTCCTTCGAGGAGTCGGCGGCCCGGCGTCCAACCTGTGCGTCGTGCCACTGCCGTCCGGGCCCGACGCCACGCGAGCCGCCGTTCCGTCTGAGACCGTGGTCTCGCGCACGTCGAGCTTAAGACTCGGCTTGTTCGGCGCCGCCGGCCTGTTGAACGCGATCTCGTGGCAGGTGGTCGTGCCGGTCCTCCCGCTGCATCTTGCGCGCATCGGCTACAGCGCGGCCGCGATCGGGTTTCTCGCGAGTCTGCTCAGCCTCGCGATGGGCGTCATCGAGCTCGAAGTCGGCCGGATCGCCGCCGTGCTGGGGCGGCGGCGCACGCTTATCGGCGGCCTGGCCCTCCACGCGCTGGCGCTCTTGGGGGCCGCCGAGGCGCGCACAACGGGGACGATCGCGCTCGCGCTCGCCGGGGTCGGCACCGCCCGCGGCGCGGTGTGGACGCCACTCATGGCCGGGGTCGCCGAAGACGCCACCGCGCAGACGCGAGGCCGGACGTTCGGCATCTTCTGGACTGTGACGTCGCTCGGGTTTCTCCTCGGACCGGCCCTCGGAGGGCTCGTCGCCTCACTGTACGGCGACCGCGCGGCATTCTATCTCGGAACGGTGCTGACTCTTGCCGCCGTGCCGGTGGTGTTGCCGATCACGAGCCCCGGCCGGCCGGCGGTCGCGGAACCGCGGGTGCACGCCCGGGAGGTCCTGCGCGAACCGGTGGTCGTACGCCTGTGCGTCGCGAACCACCTGCATTACGCCGTGTCCGCGATCTGGTCGACCTTTCTTCCCCTCTATGCCGCGGCGCAGGGCCAATCGGTTCTCGTCATCGGCGCGGTGTTCGCCGTCCAGGGCCTGACCTACGCGCTCTGTCAGATCCCTACCGGCCGGCTCACGGACCGGATCGGTCCCGAGCGGTTGATCGTACCCGCCGTCCTCGGCCGCGCCGCGGCCTCCCTGCTCGTCCCGCTGCTCCACACGCCGGGTGCGTTCTTTGTCGTGGGCGCGCTGTACGGCCTCATCGGCGGCGTCGTCCCCGTCACCTTCACGACGCTGATCGCCCGCGTCACGACGCGGGAGCACTATACGAGCGCGATGGGCGTCTACAATAGCTCGGGCGACCTCGGGTTCTTCGTCGGACCGCTCCTCGGCGGCGCGGCGGCGTTCTTCGGCATCGCCGCGCCGTTCCTGCTGTGCGCGCCGCTCGGGGCGGCGGCCTGGCTCAGCGCGGAGAGCGCCGTCCGGGCGGTTCGAGCGCGAGAGGGCTGACCGGCCCGTCCAGCAAGGCCTCGATCGTGCGCATCGCCCCGACGAGGCGCGTCTGCGCGCGCGGCGGCAGACGGCGAAGCATCGCCGCGATCTCGTCGTGCGAACGCACGTCGAGCGGCGCGAAGGCGTCCCGGCCGCGCGGGGTGAGGACGAGCAGCCGCTGCCGGCGGTCGGCCCGGGACGGAATGCGGCGGAGCAGACCGCGCGCCGCGAAGCCGCTCAAGATGCGGCTCAGGTATCCCGGATCGAGATCCAGGTCGCGCCCAAGATCGGACGCGGTGGGGCGGCGGCTCCGCGCGATCTCGTACAGGACGCGCGCCTGCGTCAGCGAGAAGTGACTTCCGAGGTAATCCTTGCGCAGCAGCCCGATCCGCCGCGTGTAGAATCGGTTGAACGCCCGCACGGCGTCGACGCGCGCCCCCAGGGCGCGATCAGGCATCCTCGACCACGACCTCGTAGTGTTTGACCCGCGCGTCGTACCGGGTCAGCACCGCCGCGGCCTCGGGCTCGACGACCGCCGCGTCGGGATCGGCGCCGGCGAACGCGCGCACCGCGTCGAGCGACCGCCACCGGGTCACGACGATGAGATCAGTCTCGCCGTCCGCGTCCCGGCGGAGCAGCGTGGCGCCGGTGTAGCCGTCGAGCGCGCGCAGCTGCGGCAGCACGCGGCCGCGCAAATGCTCGGCGTAGGCCGGCGCCCGGGCCGGCGTCGTCCGCGCGGTCCAGACCCTCGCGATCACGGGGTACCGCCGCCCACGACAACGGCCCACGGCTGGACCTCCCACCGCCGCACGAGGCCCTCGCGCACGTACGGATCGGCCTGCGCGAACGCTTCGGCCGCGCTGCGGTCGGCGCTCCGGAAGACCAGCAGCGCGCGGGCCGGTGGGTCGCCGAGCGCGCCGGCCAGAATCAACTCGCCGCGCGCGTTCGCCGCGCGCGCGAGGCGGAGGTGCGCCTCCCGGTGCGGGGTGCGGCGGGCCGCGAAGTTGTCGACGACCTCGTACAGCAGGACGTAGTGCCCCATCACCCTCACCCGCCCTGGGCCTGCTGGCGCGAGCCAAAGCGCGCCGGATCGGCCGTCAACTGGATCTCGAGACGCCGGTTGGCCTTGCCTTTGTTCTCCGTCTTGACGATGCGGAGGACGCCGACCTCCCCGGTCCGCGCGACGTGGGTGCCGCCGTCGGCCTGGGCGTCGTACCCTTCGATCTCGATCACGCGGATGCGGTCGACGTCTTTCGGCACGAGGTCCCGGGCGAGCCGGACGAGATCCGACCGCGCGAACTCCTCGTGGGTCACAAACCGCACGACGATCGGCCGGTCCTCCGCGAGCACCCGGTTGGTCTCGCGCTCGATCTCGCCGACGCGATCCTTGTTGAGGTCCTCGAGCGAGAAGTCCATGCGGGCGCGGTCCGGGTAGATCGCGCCGCCGGTGACCTTGGCGTTGAACAGCCGGTAAACCGCGCCGACGAGCACGTGCAGCGCGGAATGGTAGCGCATGATCGCGTAGCGGCGGTCCCAGTCGAGCGCCGCGCCCACCGCGGTGCCGGGCGCGGGCGGGGGCCCGTCGAGCACATGCCACACCGCGTCGCCGTCCCGGCGCATCTCGACGACGCGCCGTTCGCCGCCCTCCCAGCGCAGCAGGCCCAGGTCGAACGGCTGGCCGCCCCCGCCGGGATAGAACACGGTGCGATCGAGCGCCACCGCCCCTTCGCCGGCGGACTGGACCACGGCGTCGGCTTCGCGGAGATAACTGTCCTGAAGGTACAACAGCTCCGTCATGGCGCCATCGTGGCAGAGATAGTTGACCTAGTCAAGTATCTGCCCCGGCCCGGCGGACGAGGGGGCCGGCCGCGCATGACGATGGGGAACGCGGCGCCCGGCGGCGAATCGAGAGGGCGCCCGGATGCGGCCGCCGGGGACCAATGCCGCGACGACGAAGGGACGCACCATGAAGATCCGGATACGCTACACGCGGCTCGCGCTCATCGCGCTGGTCGTCGCGCTGTCGGCGGCCGGCCGGGCCGCGGCGCAGGCGCCCGCGGCGCCGTTCCCGGACGTACCCCCGTGGCATTGGACCTATCAAGGCCTCGTACGTGACGCGCAGGCCGGACTGCTTGTCGGCTATCCCACCGCGGTCCCCGAGCTCATCGAGAACACGCTCATCCAGCTCTACGACGGGTTCGTCCATTCGCGCGCCCCGGAGGCCCGGACGTGGATCGAGCGCTTCACCTACAACCGGCCGGCCTCGTGGCCGCAGCCGCTTGAGCGCTCGTCCCTCGCGCGGTTCTCCCTCACCGGCGTGACATCGACGGTCGGGGCGGACGCCGCGACCGCCACGTTCCGCGCGCAGGTCACGATGCGCAGCGGGGAGACCGCGACCACGCCGATGCGGGTGGCCCTGCGCCTGATCGATGGAGACTGGAAGGTCGACTACGCGGCGCTCGCGGGGGGAAGCGCCCTCTTCCGGTAAAGCGCGGTACCGGCACGCCGTGCCGGCTTGGCGGAGGGAGGGAGATTCGAACTCCCGAGGGGTCGCCCCCTAGCGGTTTTCAAGACCGCCGCAATCGTCCACTCTGCCATCCCTCCGGTGCCCAGTATAGCATCGGCGGTGCGCGGTGGCCCGGGCTCGTCCGCCCGGCGCGGCGCTCTCAGCCCAACCGGAGCCGGCGCGCGAGTACAATCAGAGCATCCGCGACCGGAAGCAACAGGCGCCGGGCGCCGGTGACCGCCGCGGCGCACAGCGCGCCGACCGCCATGCCGCCGGCGATGTCCGACGGGTAGTGAATTCCAACGGCTACGCGGGCGAGTCCGATAACGGCCGCGCCGATCAGCGCGGCCACACCCCACGCCGCTCCGCCCCCCAGGATGAGCGCGACGCCGATGGCGGCGGTCACGGCCGCGTGATCGCTCGGAAACGACACGTCGTGCGGGCGCGGCACGAGCAAGTGCGCGGGCAGCACACTGAACGGCCGCGGCCGTGGGTACGCGATGTTCAGGGCCGCGTTGATGCCCAACGAGAGCACGGCCGCGAACACCGCGAGGAGCAGGAGCCGCCGGCGGTCGGCGGTCCGCGCCGTGCGCACCCACAGCCACAGCAGCAGAACGGCGTAGAGCAGGATCCCGTCCTCCGCAATGGCGACGGCGATCCGGCCGAGAACCGGCAGGCGCGCGGGCAGAGCGTTGAGCGTGGTGAAAAGCGCGATATCCACGGTTCCCCCGGATCAGCTTGGAGAACGGCGAAAGGACCGGACTACGCCGGTCCCTCCGCCCTTGCTCGACGACCGCGGCCCGCTACGGCGCTCCGGATTTGTGCTGGTTGCCTGGAGTCGCGCCGGCGGGAATCCCGCCCGACGAGCCGCCGGTGCCGGGCGCGGCGCCGCCCGAGCCGGCCGTCCCGCTTTTCCAGATGATATTGCCCGAGTCGTCGGACACATCGACGATGGCCGTGCCGCCCGTCGTCCATCCGGCGTAGACGCGGTTTTTGCCGCGCTCGTCGTTGAGCGTCAGCTGCGGTGTGCGCAACTGCACGCCGAAGCCGAAGTACGTGCGCATCGTTCCCGTGGGATCGGAAAGGACGAGTTGGGCATCCCCGTGTTCGACATTAAATCCCACGCTGACCCGCGGGCGCTCCGTCTCGTCCGCCAGATAGAACAGCGGTGAAGCCGGCTGGGTCCCAAAACCGAAGCGCAGCCGAGCCTTGCCCGCGTCGTCGTTCATCCAGATCCCGGGTCGGTTGTTCGTATCGCTGGACAGGACGATCCGCTGCCGGTTGTTCTGATCGACGAGCACGAGCGCGCGGGTCGACAACGACGTGGCCTGCGACTGCGCCTGTCGCGCGCCTCCCCAGAGGACCGCGGCGATCACCGCGGCGGCGAACCCCGCCAACCACATCATGCGGGCCCCGCGTTCGAACCGGGCGAGATCTCGCTGCAACGCCTCGAGTTCTTTCTCCATGGGCCTCTCCCTACGGCGCCGACCAGACCGTCTTGCCGGACTCGTCGCTCACCAGGACTACCGGTTTCTCGGCGGTGCTCCAGCCGAGGTAGATGCGGTCGGTTCCTTTTTCGTCGGCGAGATCCAGCTGCGGTGTGGGCGCGCCGCTGGCCGCGAACCCGAGGAAGCCGCGCTGCTTGCCGTTTTCGTCGAGCAGCACAAACTGAGGCGTGTTGCGTTCGATGCTGAATCCCATGCTGAGCCGCAGCCGGCCCGCTTCGTCGTTGAGTCCGATCAGCGGACGGCCGACTTCCTTGCCGAAGCCGATGAACATCCGGTCTTTGCCGGCGTCGTCCCGCAGCCAGATCGCGGGACGGCTGTTGGTGTCGAACGACAGGATGATCCGGTCCCGGCCGTTCTGATCCTGGACGGCGATCCGCCGCGCGACCAGCGCGGAGGATTGGGACTGCGCCTGCTGCGCGCCCACCCACAGCACGGCGATCACGATCACCGCCACGAGCCAGCTCAACGACGTGACGCGGAGCCTGCGTTCCGCGCGCGCCAACCGCGCCCGCATCGCTTCCATATCCTCGGGTCTCACGTTGCTGCCTCCTCTGGTCCGTCGATTGACGGCGCCCGAATATCCAAATACGGGCCGCCGGCGCGGCGGCCCTGCCGGGGACGCAGAGTCGTTCGGGTAGTCGCGCGTCAGTCCCGCAGGCGCGGGTCGAGCGCGTCGCGGATGCCGTCGCCGAGCAGATTGAAGCCGAGGACGGCGGCCGAGATCGTGAGGCCGGGCGCGAGCACGAGCTGCGGCGCCACGCCCAGGAAGTCTCGCGCGGTCGCCAGCATCGCGCCCCACTCCGGCGTCGGCGGCTGCACCCCGAGCCCGAGGAAGCTGAGTGACGAGGCGATCAGGATGGCGAAGCCGATACGCTGGCTCGCGTACACGATCGTCGTTGGGAGGGCCACAGGGAACAGGTGCCGGGCCATGATGCGGTGGTTCGGCGCGCCCAGGGCCCGCGCGGCCATCACGAACTCCTGGCCCATCGCCGAGAGCGCCGGGCCCCGCACGAGGCGCGCGAAGGTCGGAATGCTGTAGAGGCCGACGGCCAGGATGACGTTCCAGAGGCCCGGGCCCAGCGCCGCGGCGATCGCGATCGCCAGCAGGAACCCCGGGAAGGCCAGGATGATGTCCACGATGCGCATGGAGACATTGTCGAACTGCCGGCCGTAGAAGGCCGCCGCGATCCCCCAGGCCGATCCAAGGAGCGCGCCCAAGCACGTCGCGACGAGACCGATGCCGAGCGAATAGCGGGTGGCGGCGATCAGGCGGCTCAGGATGTCGCGTCCGAAATCGTCGGTCCCCAACAGGTGGACCGGCGACGGCGGCGTGAGCGTGTGGTTGTAGTCGACGGCCGTCGGAGGGTACGGCGCGACCCACGGGCCCCCGAGCATCGCGAGCAGAAACACCGCGGTAATCGCGCCCCCGGCGACCGCGGTCCGGCGCCGCATGAAGCGGCTCCACGACCGCGTGCGCGGCCGCCGCCGTGCCGCCGCCGCGGGGGCCGGGAGGACCGCGGCGTTACGCATAACTGACCCGCGGGTCGAGGGCCGCGTACACCAGATCGACGACGAGGTTGATCAAGAGAAACTGGAGCGCGAACAGCAGAATCTCCGCCGTGAGCACGGGATAGTCGCGAAACGAGATCGACTGGATCAGGAGCCACCCGAGGCCGGGAAACGTGAACACAGTCTCCACGATGATCGCGCCGCTCAGCACGAACCCGAACTGCAGCCCGACGACCGTGAGCACCGGGATCAGCGCGTTTCGGAGCGAGTGATGCGCAAGCACCCAGGGCTCCCGCACGCCCTTCGCGCGCGCGGTGCGCACGAAGTCCTCGCCGAGCACTTCGAGGAGACTGCTGCGCGTGAAGCGGGCGATCGCCGCAGCTCCGCCCAAGCCCAGCGTCACCGCGGGCAAGATGAGGCTCCGGAGGCCCGCCGTCGTCCCGCCGGTCGGGAACCAGTGCAGGTCCACGGCGAAGATGTAGATGAGGAGCAGTCCGAGGAAGAACGACGGCGTGCTGACGCCGAGGACCGACCCCACGGTGCTGGCGTAGTCACCGAGGGAGTTGCGCCGCACCGCCTGGAGGATCCCCACCCCCATGCCGAGCACGACGGCCAGCACTGTGCTGGCCAGCGAGAGGACAAGGGTGGGCTGAATGTAGTGGGATATGGTCGGCCCGACGGGTTCCCGCGTCCGGTACGAGCGGCCGAAGTCGCCGACGAGCGCGCCGCGCACGAAGATGACGTATCGCACCGGCCAGGGCCGGTCGAGCCCGAGGCGCGCGCGCATCGCCTGCACGTCCTCGAGCGTGGCGTCCGGCCCCGCCAGCAGGCGGGCGGGATCTCCCGGTAAGAACTGATTGAAAACGAACGCTCCGAGCGAGACGCCGAAGAGAAGCGGAATCATTTGCCAAAGACGCCGGCCGATATACCGCAGCACGGGCGCCGCTCGAGGGGGTGTGTTACCGCGGCATCCGGCCGAAACTGCTCACCGGATGCCGCGGCCCGATCCTACCGTCCCGCCATTTCTGCGCCGCGAAGATCCACAATCCCGTCGCCCAGCGTGAACATGCCTTTGACGTTTGTCCGCTGCGCCGACAGGATCTGCGTGTTCTGCAGCCAGATCCACGGGGCGTCGTTCCAGATGAGTCGGTCGGCCTCGGCGTAGTCCGCGGTGCGCTTGCGCTGATCGGCGGTCGCCAGCGCGGCCTGGATCAGCTCATCCACCTTCGGGTTCTTGTAGAATGCGAGGTTGAACAGCGCTGGCGGCCAGGACTCGCTGGCGAAGTTGGGCCGCAGCGCCCAGTCGGCGTCCCCGGTGGACGGCGACCAGCCGACGAGGACCATCTGAGCCTGGTTCTCCTTGAGGGGCTTGTACTGGAGCGCGCTGAGCGTCCCGACCTCCATCGGCGTGGTCTGCAACTGGATGCCGACCTGGGCGAGCTGCTGCTGCATGAAGTCACACATCCGGACCGACTCGGTCCGGTTGGTCGACCACAAGACGGTCTTGAAGCCGTTCGGGAAGCCGGCCTCGGACAAAAGGGCCTTGGCTTTCGCCACGTCGTACGGCCACCCGCCCTTCTGCGCCGGCCCCGGATAGCTGGCCACGCCCGGCGCCATCGGCGCCTCCATCGGACGCGCCGTCCCGGCCAGCACCGCCTTGATGAGCGCGTTCTTGTCGACGGCGTAGTTGAGGGCCTGGCGTACCTGCGGGATGTTGAGCGGCGCGTGCTGCGTGTTCATCGCGATGCCGCCGGCGAAGATACTCCAGCGCTTCGGCACCTCGACTCCCTGCGCGCGGGAGACGGCCTCGAGCTGCACGCCGGGGACCGGGTAGATGAATTGCGCCTCGCCGCTCAGGAGCAGCGCGACACGGCTTGCGTCCTCGGTGACGAACCGGACGACGAGCCGGTCCACCTTCGGCTCGCCGCTCTGCCAGAAGTTGGGGTTGCGCTCGAGCACGATCTGCTGGCCGGGCGTCCAGCTCACGAACCGGAACGGCCCCGAGCCGACCGGATGGCGCGCGATCGCGTCTTCGCCCTGCTTGATGAGTGCCGGGCTGAGGATCCGGCTGCTCGGGTGGGCGAAGTTGAACAGCATGGCGCCGAACGGCTGCTTCAGCGTGAACCGGACGGTGGTCGGGTTCACCGCGTCGATCGCCTGGATCATCTCGTAAAGGTTGTACTTCTTGAGCTTGTGCGCGGCGTCGCGCGCGCGGTCGAAGTTCAGCTTGACGGCCTCCGCGTCGAGCGGCGTGCCGTCCTGGAACTTGATGTTGGGACGCAGATGGAACGTAAAGACTTTCGCGTCGGGCGACGCCTCCCACGACGCCGCCAATTGCGGGATCGCCTTCATGTTTGAGTCGAATCCGAGCAGCCCGTCGTAGATTTCGCGTTCGACGCCCAGCGAGAGGTTGTCGTTGGAATCCTCGGGATCGAGGCTGATGGCGTCGGCGTACAGCCCCACGGTGACCGTGCGCGGCGCCTGCGCATCTGCCGGCAGCCGAGCCGGCGCGAGCGCCCAGGCCGCGGTGCAAAACACAACGACCAGGATCAGGACCCGCCTTGTCATACCGACCGCTCCCTCCCGATAAGAGGATGAACGGCCCCGTCCCCGTTGCAGGGGCGTGACCGGTAGGCCGAACCTACAACAATACCCGTCACAACACCTGCTGCAGGCGCGCCAAGTCCACGTTGCCGCCGCTCACCACGACCGCCGCCGCGCGGAGATCCGCCGGGAGGCTTACCCGGCGGGCGAGCAGAGCGGCGACCCCGGCCGCGCCGGCCGGCTCGGCCAGCAGCTTCGTATACTGCAGCACCGCGCGCACACCTTCGGCGAGCTCCTCTTCGGACACCAGGACGACCTCGTCCACCAGCGCGCGCACGTGCGCGAGGGTATGGTCCCCGGCGATCGGCGCCGTGAGCCCGTCGGCGATCGTCGCGATGCGCTCGAGGCGCACCGGACGCCCCGCCCGCAGGGCCTCCGTCACCGTCGGCGCGCCCTCGGGCTCGACGCCGATGACGCGGGCCGAGGGACGCGTCCGCTTGACCGCGGCCGCGATGCCGGAGATCAGCCCGCCGCCGCCGACCGGCACGATCACCAGGTCGACGTCGGGCAGATCCTCCAGGATTTCGAGCCCCACCGTACCCTGCCCCGCGATCACCAACGGATCGTCGTACGGGTGCACGAGCGTGAGCCCGCCCGACTCCCGCAGTTCGTGCATCTTTTCGAGCGCCTCGTGCACCGTGCCGTGCAACACGACCTCGGCGCCGTACCCGCGGCTCGCCGCGACTTTCGTCGGGCTGGCGCTCTCCGGCATCACGACGACGCACCGCAGCCCCTCGACGGCCGCCGCGTAGGCAAGCGCCTGCGCGTGGTTGCCGGCGGAGATCGTGATGAGGCCCCGCCGCTTCTCCTCCGGCGTGAGGCCGCGGAGCTTGTTGAGCACGCCCCGCGGCTTGAACGATCCCGTCTTCTGCAAGTTCTCGGCCTTCACGAAGAGCCGCGTCCCGGTCCGGCGGCCAAGCAGCGTCGCGGAAAACAGCGGGGTGCGGTGCACGCGGCCGGCGATGGCCTCGCGGGCGCGGCGCACGTCGTCGAAGGACACGAGGGAAGAGTCGGCCACGCGCACAGATACGGGTGCGTCGCGCCGGAGCCCTTGTTGCGGTGACAAGGAGTCTCCGCGGGCGCCGGGGTACCAGTCGGCGTGGTCCCCCCCGAGCGCATCGAACCGTCCCCGCCGCGCGAGCCCGTCAACCGCATCGCCGACCGGTGGTTCCCGGTCGAGGCGGACGGGGGGACGCTCCGCATGACGCTGTTCGCGACCGGGGATATGCTCGCGCCGCACCCGAGCGTGGCGCGGCTCGTCATCATGATCAACGGCACGCTCCGCAACGCCGACGTCTACTTCGACAGCACGATCGCCGCCGCGGCGGCCGCCGGCGCCGGGACCGACAGGACGTTGATCGCGGCGCCGCAGTTTCTTGCGACGCCGGATGCGGAGAAGTTCGCGCTCCGCGCCGACACCCCGTATTGGACGCCGGAGGGCTGGAAGATCGGAGACCGGTCCGTGCATCCGGAGCGCGGCCCGAGCTCGTACACGGTGATCGACGCGATGATCTCCGCGGCGTTGGACCGCGACCGGTTCCCGGCGCTGCGGGCGGTCGTCGTCGCGGGACACTCCGCGGGCGGGCAGTTCGTCCACCGGTACATCGCGTTCAACCGCGTCCACGCGGCGCTCCGCCGCGCGGGCATCGCAGTCCGGTACATCGTCTCGAACCCGTCCTCGTACCTCTACTTCGACGGGCGCCGGGTCGACGGCGACCGGGGCCTCGCCCTCTATCCCCGCGAGCAGTGCGAAGATTTCAACCGGTACCGGTACGGGCTCGAGCAGCCGAACGAGTACGGGGCCGCGGCGCTCGCCGCCTTCGGCGGCGGCGACGCGGCCGGCGCAATGGCCCGCGAGTACGGCCGGCGCGAGGTGGCCTACCTGCTCGGCGAAGCGGACGCGGACCCCAACAGCGACTCGCTCGACCGGTCGTGCGGTGCGATGGCGCAGGGCGCGACGCGCCTCGAGCGCGGCCGGCGCTACTTCCGCTACGTGCAGGCGCTCCTCGGCCCCGAGGCGCTCGCGACGCACTCGCTCCACGTCGTGCCCGGCGTCGGGCACGATCACCGGGCGATGTTCATGTCGCCCAGCGGCCTCGCCCTCCTATTCGGCGACGGCCGCGCCCACCCGCAGTAGATCCGATTCGGAGGTGAGTCCGATGGTGTACGAACTCCGCGTCTACCGCTGCATGCCGGGACGCAAGGCCGACGTGCTGGCGCGGTTCCGGGACCACACGATGCGCCTCTTCACGAAGCACGGGATCCACGTGGTCGGCTTCTGGGAGACCCTCGTCGGCGAACAGGAGGAACTCGTCTACATCACCCGCTTCGAGACGTGGGAGGAGCGTGAAAAGCGCTGGGGCGCCTTCCAGGGCGATCCGGAGTGGAAAGCCGCGCGCGACAAGAGCCACGAGCGCGGGGTGATCGTCAAGAGCATCAGGACCGCGCTGCTCCAGGCGACGGACTTCTCGCCCGCGGTGTGACCGGCGCCGCGACGCCGCGCAGGCGCTAGCCTTTGACCGCGCCCGCCGTGAGCCCCTTGATGAACTGCTGCGACATGAGCACGTACAGCAGCAGCACCGGGGCGGCCGACAGGGTCAGTCCCGCGAACAGCGCCGCCCAATTGGTGGCGTACTGGCCGAAGAACACGGTGAGGCCGAGGGGCAGCGTCTTCAGCCGTTCGTCGTGGATGAACACCAGTGGGAAGAAGAAGTCGTTCCAGATCGGGATGATGTTGTACACGGTGACGATCGCGAGCGCCGGGCGGGCGAGCGGCAGCAGCACGCGGAGGAGGATCGCGGCCTCGCCGGCCCCGTCGACGCGCGCGGCGTTGTCGAGGTCCTGGGGCAGCGCGCGGAAGAAGCCGGTCAGGATGAAAATCGCGCTCGGCAGCCCGGACGCGGCATAGACGAGCACCAGCGACGCGAGCGAGTCGAGCAACCGCAGATCCCGCATCATGACGAAGAGCGGGATGATCGCGAGACGGATCGGCACCATGATCCCGCTGAGAAAGAACAGATAGACGAGGTCGTTGCCGCGGAAGCGATAGCGTCCCAGCGCGTAGGCCGCGAGCGTGCCCGCCGCCAGAATCAGCGCCATCGAAACGACCGTCACGACGACGCTGTTGCGCATGTACAGCCCGAAGTGGGCCGCGCTCCACAACCGCGTGTAGTTGTCCCACCGCGTGACCGCGGGCAGCCCGAACGGCCGCTGGAAGATCTCACGCGTGGTCTTGAGCGACGAGAGGCCCATGAACACGAGCGGCAGCACCACGAGGAGCGCGTTCGCGCCCAGCAGCGCCTGGGTGAGCACGGCGCGAACCGGGTCACCCGGCCGGCCCGGCCGGCGCACCGCGGACGCCGGCGCGTTCACGCCTCGATCTCCCGCCGGCGCAGGTACACCGCGCCCAGCCCGCTCGTCACCAGAATCAGCGCGAACATCACCACCGCGATCGCGGATCCCAGTCCGACGTCGGGGTTGCCGGTATCCACCGCGCCGAACGCGGATCGGTAGAACAGCAGTCCCAACACGTCGGTGCTGTGGAACGGCTCGCCGGTCACGCCTTCCATCACGTAGGGCAGCTCGAACCAGTTGAAGGCCCCGATGAACGTCAGGATCACGATGATGTTGACCTGCGGCGCCAGCAGCGGCAGCACGATCCGCCGGAAGATCGTTCCCGGCCGCGCGCCGTCGAGGCGGGCGGCTTCGAGATAATCCTCGGGGACCGCCTGAATCCCGGCGAGGAACACGATCGTCGGGAACCCGACCCACCGCCACGCGTTGACCAGCACCAGCGCGACCAGCGCCGTATGCGGATCGCCGAGCCAGGGGCGCGCGAGCGCCCCCAGGCCGGCCAGCGCGAGCAGTTTGTCCACGGCGCCCCACACCGGGTTCAGGAATAGCTGCCAGAGAAACCCGACGACGACCAGCGACAGCACGACCGGCATGAAGAACACCGCGCGGTAGATCCGCACCCCCCACGCGCGGCCCGCGAGCAGGACGGCGAACAGCATCGCCGGCACGTTCTGCACGATCATCGTGAGCAGAAATGTCCACACGTTGTGCCAGAACGCGGACGTCATCCGCTCGCGGTAGGGGTATTGGGTGAACAGGCGATGGAAGTTGTCGAGCCCCGCGAAGCCCGCCCGTACGATGCCGTCCCACCGGCCGAAGGCGTAGGCCATCGCGGTCAGGACCGGATAGGCGACGAATGCGCTGAACAGGAGGAGCGCCGGCGCCAGGCACGCCGCGACCCACAGCGCGCGGACGGTCTTATATGGAAGGGCCGCCCGCGCGGGCCGCGCAGGGGTTACCGGCCGGCGAACGGCGGGAACCAGGTGCCGATGCCGCGGGTCACGTCCTCCCCCACCTGCTGCGGCGTCAACTTGCCCGCGAACATCCCCTGCAGATCGTTTTGAATCAGCTCGCTGCCGGTCGGGTTCTTCCACCGGAAGCCGACCAGCATGATATACGGCGTCGCGTGCCGCATCCAGATGACGACCTGCTTGAGCAGCGGGTCGCGCACCTCGACGCCCGGCACGGCCGACAGCTGCTTCAGCTGGTCGGTGAACGCCTGGCCCCACTCGCGGGTCGCGGTGAAACGGATGAACTTGATCGCCTCGGCCATGTGCGGCGTCTTGGCGTTGACCCCGTAGTTTCCGTCGTCGTAGCTGCTGACCCAGGGCGTGTCGCCGGCCTTCGCCACCGGACCGGGCATGACGCCGATGTTGAGCGACGAGTTCTGGCTCTGGAAGTAGCCGAGCTCCCAGATGCCGCCGATGAACATCGCGGCCTGCTCGTTAATGAACAGCTGCTGCATGTCCGTGTAGGCAACGCCCATGTAGCCGGACGAGAGGTACGGCCGCAGGTCTTCCATCTTGGCGAGCGCCCCGGTGAACTGCGGGCTGCGAAACGTGGTCTGTCCGTGCGTCACGGCCTCGTAGAAGTTCGTGCCGCCGTAGAAATTGGGCGCGACGACGCCCATCGCGATCTCGAGCGTCCAGCCTTCCTTGGCGCCGTTGGCCACCGGCGTGATGCCCTTGTCCTTGAGCATCCGCAGGGCGGACAGGAACTGGTCCCACGTCCACGTCGCCGCCGGCTGGACGCCCGCCCGCGCCAGCAGCTTCTTGTTGTAGAAGATCACGAGCGTCTGCACCGCGAACGGCACCCCGTACACCTTGTGGTCCGCCTGGCCGCGCGCCCCGTCCAGCCACTGCCGGGAGAACGTCTTGAGCTCCGGGACCTTGTCCTCGAGCGGGACGAGAAATTCCGGTCGCGCGAACGGCTGCAGCGCGCCGTACGCGCGCAGGTGCACGATGTCGGGGCCTTTGCCGGCCTGCATCGCGGCCGAGAGCACCGTGTTGTATTCGGTGGGCTTGTAGGTCTGGAACTCGATCGAGACGCCGGGGTTCTGCGCCTCGAACTTCTTGATCATGCCCTCGTAGAACGCCCGGTCGTCGCCGCGCCAGCTCCAGAACGTCATCGCGGCTCTGCCCTGCCCGCCGACCGCCGCCGGCCACACACCGGCCAGCAGCACGGCGACGATCACCGCGGTCCAGATTCGCGTACGCATGTCGCCACCCCCGAATGACATCGCTCGTGCTGTTTCTTGCGGCCCGGCGGCTCTCCTCCGTCGTCGGCCGCATCGGGATGACAACCGGCGGGGAATCGGCTAGGCTGGGGACGTGAAAGCCCGGTTGATCGAGGAGATCCGAGAGACCACTGCCGGCGCGCCGGTCGTGGTCGCGTTCAGCGGCGGGCTCGACAGTACCGTCGTCGCGGCCCTCGCGCGGGACGCGCTCGGGCCCGACCAGGTCCTGCTCGTCACCGTCAACATGGGACCGTACGCGTACGCCCGCGGCAACGAGATCGTCCTGGAAGTCGCGGAGTCGCTCGGCCTCCGCCAGCGGTGCCTGCTCGGGCAGTACAAACAGCACCGGGTCCAGGCGGCCGGGCCGGCGTGCAACCGCTGCACCCGCGAGATCAAGCTCGGCATGGTCAAGGCCGTGTCCGGCGGCCGGCTTGTCCTCACCGGCGCGAACCGCAGCGACACGTGGGGCCAGCTCGGCCTCAGGGTCTGCAACGGATACTACGCGCCGCTCCTCGATCTCGACAAGCCCGAGATCCGCGCGCTCGCCGACCTGATGGGCGTCCGCCCGCCGCGCATCGGTGAAAACCCCGGGCGCGAGGGCTGCAAACTGAAGCACCTGCTCAAGCCGCTCGTCTCACCCGAGTATCACGGCCAGGCGGTGGCGCGGGCCAACGAGGTGGTGCTGCGCGTGCTGCGGGAGGCCGGGGTCGCCGCCGATCTCGCGAACGTGAAGATCATCGGCCCGCTCGGCCGCAACATCGGCCTCGTCAACGTGCGTCCCCTGCCGCCCGCCGCGGCGCGGGAGCGGCTGCGAGCGGAGCTCGAGGCGCTGCCCGAACTCGACGAGGTGCACATCGTCGACACGCCGATGACCCTGCTCGCGAAGGCGAGCCCCGCGATCCTCAACGACGAGCACGCCCGCTACTGGATCGAGCACGGCCGGCTGGCCCCGGACTTCGCGGCGGCGATCAAAGTAGAATGGCAGCCGACGACCAACCGGCGCCTCGGCACGTTTCATATCGTGGGGTTCCGGCCGGGGATCGCCGCCTAAGGCCCGACCCGCCGGTCACCCGTAGGCGCGCTCCGTTCGGGTCCGGTACCAAAACGCGGCCAGCACCAGCACGCCAAAGCCCGCCGCCCATCCCAACCCCGCCCAGAACTGCCACCACGCCGCGCGGTTCGTGAGCGCCCCCGCGACGACCATCTGCATCGGCAGGTAGGACGGAAAGAATTCGACCACCTGATGGTTCGCGGCCGCGCTGCCGATCGGGTTTTGCATGAACGTGTCGACGATGCTCAGCATGATGATGAAGAAGAGGCCTTCGAGATCTCCCGCCAGCACGACCCCGACCAGCATTCCGATCGCGACGTAGGCCGCCACGGCGACGAACGACCCCGCCGCGACGAGCGCGAAGTGCCGCGGCGGGAAGAACAGCGCCAGCATCCCGGTCGCGTACGCCGCGACGGCGAGCGATGCCAGGCCCAGCGCGAGGAGGCGCCCCAGCACCAGAGCCGCGCGCGAGTGGCCGCACAAGACCAACCGCTGGTCCACGGCCTCGGACTGCCGCATGACGGTCAGGCCGACGAACCCCATGATGAGCGTCGTCGCGTTCAGCATGCCGGTCAGCAGGCCGAGGCGCTCCTGGCTGGTGATGACGATGATGCCGAAGGCGCGCAGCTTGAACTGGATCGTGCCCGCCGACAGCGCGGCGATGATGCCGTACCACGCCGGCAGGTAGCAGAGGAGGAGCGCGATCGCGAAGCGATTGTGCTTCTGCTCGACGAGGCTGAGCCGGAAGGTGGTGCCGAATTGGGCGATCACGCCGTGAGTTCCGCTTCCAGCACGCCGTCCCGGAGCCGTAGGACGCGGTCGAACCGCGCGAGATCGTAAAACAGGTGCGAGATGATGACGATCGTTTGACCGGCGCGCCGCGATTCTTCGGCCAGCGTCCAGAACCGCTGATAGGTCTCCCAGTCGAATCCCTGGTAGGGCTCGTCGAGCAGCAGCACCGTCGGGGCGTGCATCAGGGCGAGCACCAGGTTGAGCTTCTGGCGGGTCCCGCCGCTCAGGTCCCGCACCAGCGCATGCCGGTACTGATCGAACGCCAGGCGCCTCATCAGCGCCTCTGCCGGCCCGGGATCGGGCATCCGGTAGGCGGCCGCGAACCACTCGAGATTCTGCGCCACCGTCAGCGCGGCGTGAGTTTGCGGCTCTTGCGGACAATAGCCGAGCCGTCCATGAATCTCCACCCGGCCGCTCGTCGCCGGCAGGAGGCCCGCCACGATCCGCATGAGCGTCGTCTTGCCGGCGCCGTTCTCCCCGACGATGCCGATCATCTCACCGGGATAGGCGCAAAACGAGACACCGCGGAGGACCTGACGGCGGCCGAACGCCCGCGCGACGTTCGTGGCCGCCAGCGACGGAGACGCATTCACGATACGACAGGTTCCCGCGCATCGGAGCGAGTCCTCCGCGAAGGGCGATGCTATACTCGAACCGTGAACGCTCCCGCCTCCCTTGCCGCCGCGGTCAAATCCGAAGCGCGGGCGGCCGGGTTCGACCTGTGCGGCATCACGACGGCCGCGCCGTTCGCGCTCGAGGGCCGCGCGCTCGCGGAGTGGGTGGCCCACGGCTACCACGGCGAGATGACCTACATGGCGCGAAACGCGCCCCGGTCGCCGGCCCCGGCGGCCGTGGTTGCCGGCGCGCGGTCGCTCGTGGTGGTGGCGCTCTACTACGGGGACGCGGTCCCCGGCGGCGCGGGCGACGCGTCTTCGGCCCGCGGGCCGCGCGGGCGGATCAGCCGGTACGCGCACGGCGACGACTACCACCTCGTGATGGAGCCGCGCCTGCGCCGGCTGGCGGAGTTTCTGCGCAGCCTCGGCGCCCGCGTCGCGCGGTACTACGTGGACACCGGGCCCGTGATCGACCGGGCGGCCGCGCGGCGCGCCGGGATCGGGTGGTTCGGCAAGAACACCATGATCATCACGCAGCGCACTTACGGCTCGTGGGTCTTCCTCGGCGAGATCCTCACCGACCTCGAGATCGCCCCCGACCCGGAGGCGGAAGGCGACTGCGGCCGCTGCCGGATCTGTCTCGACGCCTGCCCGACCGGCGCGATCGTCGACCCGTACACGGTGGACGCGCGCCGCTGCATCTCGTACCTCACGATCGAGCACCGCGGCCCGATTCCCCGGGACCTCCGGCCGCAGATCGGCGATCACATCTTCGGCTGCGACATCTGTCAGGCGGTGTGCCCCCACAACGCGCGCACCGCGTCCGCGCGCCACCCCGAGCTCGCGCCGCGCCCGGAGACCGGGGCCCGGCCGGAGCTGATTCCGCTGCTCAACATCACCCAGGCCGAGTTTCGGCGGCGCTTTCGCGGCTCGCCGGTGAAGCGCACGAAGCGGAGCGGCCTCCGCCGCAACGTCGCCGTGGCCCTCGGCAACGCGGGGGATCCGGCCGCCGTCCCGGCGCTGTGCGAGGCGCTCACGGACGCGGATGCGTTGGTCCGCGCGCACGCCGCCTGGGCGCTGGGGCGGATCGGCGGTGAGACCGCCCGCGAACACCTGCGCGGGCGTCTCACCGACGAACGCGATCTCGCGGTCAGGGAAGAGATCGAGCTTGCGCTCGGCGCGCGCGAGGACGCAGGGGAGCGGACCGCGTAGAAGTTATCCTCATGAGTCTTCGCGGACGCCGCATCCTCATCACCTCCGGCCCGACACGGGCGCCGATCGACGCCGTCCGGTTCGTGTCCAACAAGTCCACCGGGCGGCTCGGCTCGCTGATCGCCGAGGCGGCGCTCGAAGCCGGGGCGGACGTCACGTTTGTCTACGGGCGCGGCAGCGCGCTTCCGCTCGTCCGCGGCGGCCGCATCGACCACCTGCGCGTGCTGCCGATCGACACGGTCGACGACCTGGTCGGGGTGTTCCGTCAGGAGCTGCCGACCGGCTATGACGCGGTCGTACACGCGATGGCCGTCCTGGACTTCCAGCCGGCCGAGACCCGCGAAGAGAAGGTCTCGAGCAATCTGACCGAGTGGAACGTCCGCCTGGTCCCGACCCCCAAGGCGGCGGCGCTGGTCCGCGACCTCGCGCCGCAGACGTTCTTCATTGGCTTTAAGCTCGAAGTCGACAAGTCGGCCGGGGACCTCGTGGGCATCGCCGCGGACTGGGCGCGCCGGACGCACGCCGATCTCGTGGTCGCCAACGACATGCGCGACATCGAGCACGGCACCCACACCGGCCACCTGGTGCGGCCGGACGGCACGGTGGAACAGGTCGTGCAGGGCAAGGAGATGATCGCCCGCGCGCTCGTGACACTCCTCGACCGGCGCCTCGCGCAGCGGGTCGCTCGGTAGCGCCCACGGGTCCGAAACCGGGGCATGCGAAACCGAAAGAAGGAAGGCCCCCGGTCCCGCTCAGGCCCGGGGGCCTTCGTGTTTGGTGCGGTCCGGGGAAGCCGACGCCGGCCCCACCGGTTTCTACACTTTACTTACCCGCGCCCGCAAACCGCCTAGCGTTCGTGAATTTCGATGGGCGGCGCCGACATGCCCGTCAAGACAATGCGGATCAGCGTCCCAAGATCCAGGATCTGCGCGGCGACCAGCGTCAGGGTGTTAAGCGGCACAAGGGCGGCCGTCGTTGACAACGGAATGAGGAACAACCGGCCCTTCAGTTTTGGACCGGCCGGAGTGTTGAGCCGCACGAGCTGTCCCGGCGGAATTTTCTCCCCCTGCGGCACGAACGCCAGGAACGTCCCGGTCCGATCGCGCAGGACGGACAGCATGAAGCACTGACCCGCCGGAATGATGACGCTGCCGGCGACGAGCGTCCGGGTCGGACAGAAGGGGTCCCCTGCATGGCGGACCATGGCCTGTTGACCCGGGGGCGGCGCTCCCGGTCCACTCTTCGGCCCAGGTCCGGCGGCCGCCGGCAAGACCGCCAGCGTCGCGATCACACACGCAGTTAACAAGAGCGATGTGGCTCTCGTCACGTAGGCACCTTCCTATCTTGTTGTGTCGTCGTGGTCGGCAAGCAAAATGGCAGGAATCCAAAAACGACCACTACACTGCTTACCCCAAACGGGTGGAATATACGCATGTCTGGATGGGTGGCCTCGGGGGTGCGCAGGCCGGGGGTACAAGGCCGCTCCGTCTTTGATTCCGCCCGGGCAGGGACTATAATAGGAGACGCCGTATCCCGGCACCACAAGGCGAGCGGGAATAGCTCAGTGGTAGAGCATCTGCTTCCCAAGCAGAGGGTCGTGGGTTCGAATCCCATTTCCCGCTCCAGACCTAGTAAAACAAGAGTTTCTCGAACCTAGCACGTCGGGAAACGGGCCAGAAAAGCAGAGGCTCATCCCGGACAGATAATCAATCGCCGAGGCGCGCACAAGTCCCTCATCCTCGGCTCCTGACGGTGCCCCAGGGGACGGGGCGCAGGGAGCCAGTATGCGCGCCAAGGTGTCGCCTCGGCCGTTCGCCGAGGTAGTTGAAGCGTTCCTGCTCCAAAAACAGGTGAACGGCTGCTCCGCCCGCACGGTAGCCGTTTACAAATGGTGGCTCGACCGCCTCGCTGCCGTTGTGCCGGACACCAGCGCCGTTGATCCGGCCGCCATGACGAGGTTCTTTGCCGGGCTGCGCGAGCGCGGCGTCTCGCCCTCGACGGTCCACCAGGCTTTCCGGACCTTCCGCACGTTCACGCGCTGGCTGATCGCGACCGGTGCCATCCGTCGGAATCGACTCGACGGGCTGGCGATCCGGACGCCGAAGACGCTCCCGGCCGTCCCTGCTGACGAGGAACTGAACGCCGTGCTGCAATCCTGTACCGACTCACCAGCCGGGATACGCAATTACGCCGCGATCCTCATGATGGCAGACGCTGGCCTGCGCGCGAGCGAGGCACTTCATTTGCTGGTCGAGGACTGGCGGCCCGCTGACCGGTCCGTGTTCGTCCGGAGCGGCAAGGGGGCCCGGGATCGCGTTGTGTTTGTCGGTGCTACCACCGCGCGCGCTCTGAAGGCGTGGCTGTCCGTGCACCCGCAGCCCGGACCGGAGACGTGGCTTTTTTGCCAGCGCGACGGACGGCCGCTTACCAATCGAGGTCTCGTCACCATTCTGCACCGGCTCAGCGTACGCGTGGGCCTGCCGCCGGATCGGCGTCTGCATCCTCACAGTTTGAGGCATCTGGCCGCGACCGCGTGGTTGCGGAATGGGATGGGGCTCGACCAGGTGAGGCGGCTCTTGGGCCACAGCAGCCTGAACACCACGTTAAGGTACAGCAGCCTGGTCTCGGCCGACCTCCAGCAGGCCCATCGCGACGCTGGGGCTATAGAGCGCATGGGAGTTGACCGGTTGCAGCGCGCGCGTCGACGACCGGCATGACGTCGGTCATGATGTGATCGGACGTCCCCCCAGGGGGACATCGGCGTCAGCCGGGCAGAGGCGCCGGTTCACGGTTTCGGGGAACGCCGGGCGTTGTTGCGGCCGCGTGTACTAGCTCTAAAACTGCAGGACATCCGTGACACATGAGGTAGCACCGCCAGAGCCTAGAGGGGGGTGCCCATGGGTCCGGATGACCGCGTCGTTCATCGACGGTTGGGCTGGTTTCGGCACGTCGACGAGATTACCCACAATGTCGCGAAGACCTGTCGGTACTTTGGAATCAGCCGCCAGACCTACTACCGCTGGTACCGACGCTACGGGAAGCTTGGGGAGGCCGGGCTTCGGGACGGATCCTCGCGGCCCTTGCATTCGCCCCGGGCGACGCCCTCGGAGGTCGTTGAGAAGGTTCTCTATTTGCGGCGATACTACCACTTCGGCCCGGCCCGCATTTGCATGTACCTGCGGCGCTATCACGCGCTGACCATCAGCCAGTCCGGTATCTGGCGGCTGCTGAAGCGCGCCGGCGTAAGTCGACTGCCCTCCAATATGCGGTACCAGAGTCGCGAGCAGCGCTTCAAGCGTTATGAGAAACCGCTGCCTGGCCACCAGCTGCAGATCGACGTCAAATTCCTGGCCCCCGTCGCCGGCCGCACGCGGAAGTACTACCAGTACACGGCCATCGACGACTGCACGCGCATCCGCATCCTGAAGATCTTCGATGCGAACACCCAGCAGGTCGCGATCGCGTTTGTCGACTATGTCCTGTCCAAACTCCCCTTCAAGGTCGAATGCATCCAGACCGACAATGGGGCTGAGTTTGGCCCGCAGTTCCACTGGCATGTCCTCGACAAGGGCATTCAGCACCGCTACATTCGACCGCGGCGCCCCTACCTGAACGGGAAGACCGAGCGATCTCACCGAATCGACAACGAAGAATTCTATCGGCAGCTCGAGGGCGTCGTCATTTCCTCGGTGGCCGAATTCAACGGCCTGCTCCAAGAGTGGGAGCGGTTTTATAACTACGCACGGCCACACGGCAGCCTCCAGGGGCAGACCCCCTACGAACGGCTCCGTGAGAAGCTCCAGGTCATGTGTCACGGATGATTGGCCAACCTACACCTAGCGCGTGAGATAAACTGCTGGGTAGCAGCCAGGACGCTCGGCAGCGGCGACGGCACGTTGCGGAGGCTTCTGGCCGGCGCGGCCGTGGGG
Organism: bacterium; assembly: GCA_035308905.1. NCBI lineage: Bacteria > bacterium. The sequence goes on from DATGFS010000022.1 coordinate 24,388, forward strand.
AAGGTAGACCCGGTCCCCGCGTAGGCTGTCGAGCAAACCACGGCTATCCTAGGCCGCGCCAAAACCTAGTGGAAAGTCGCCCCCGGAAAGTCCGATAATCTGCCGGTTCCGGACGGCATCGTGCGCCGCGTCAAAAGAGTTCTTTTGGCGCGGGGCGATTCGTGTCGGCACTGCAAAATCTTGTGAACGTCACCGAAGGTGGAGTATCGGCCGTCTGGCACCGTCCCAAGGCATCGCAAACACACTGGGACGTACGATACCCATCGCGTCGCCAGAGAGCCCCTTTGATTGGAGCCGCCAAAATTTTGCGCTCGTAATACCACACGACGTTGGTCGCAGAACCGGGCCGACCTCTCGTAGCCGCGCAAAACGAAAACAGCGCGCTTACATATCGCCTCGCGTGTCGAGGGTCTACTTCTTCACAAAGACGCGTACGACGCAGGACGCTAGTTTAGTAACGTTTATCGAATTCGGCACAGACCATGTCCATCCGTAAGCACCGTAAGTGGAATATGTTTGGAAGTTGCGAGCATTTAAGGAAACCGCGCCGCGTGGATCCACCGCATAAGTGAACGGCGACGGGCAGGCAGCCGACTGCGTCACGGGGTAACCTTGCGCCGTCGGTTTCCCCGGTTTGAAGGTCAGGCCGTACTGGATCGGATAGTGGTAGTTGCAGCCTCCGTATTTCGCGACACCACCCTCCGATTGGCACACCTTCGAGTCGGTGATCAAAGCGTCGAAGTCCACGTAATTGGTACGGATTGAATAGTACACTGCGATCGGGAGGTACAGGCAGGCTGTGGCAGCCGCGCCCTTGCAGAATGCCAAGAAATCTGCGGGAAACGGCCCGACGAACTCCTTCCCGGACACTTTGAAGCTGCTTCGTGAAAAATTCATGGGGAGCGGCGTGAGCGAACCTTCATTTTTCTCCGACTTCAACAGCGTCTGTAGCTGAAGAGCCCCGAGCTTCGCGGCGGTCGCGAAGCGTTGCAATCGGAGCTTGTGTTCTGAACGAAGGACTCCAAGTGAGACCGTGGCGCCGATCTTGAGCTTGATCAGCGTCGCGTCAGGCAGACTGGCGCGGTCGGCGGCGCTCAGCGATTCGAGGTCGCGGGCGGTAGACGCGCCGAACGCGGGATAAGTAACGGCGGCGAGCAAGAGCGTCAACGCCGCGCACCCCACGCTGCGAACGATCCGGAACGAACACGCCCGGAGCATCAGGACCCGGGCCTTCCTCGATGGACGCCGGTCTGCGACCAACTTCTTGGTCTTGCTAACGGAATAAGGGTCTGGCACTTTAGGCACGGTCTGGGCCTCCTAATTTTACGTCGATCCGAATTCAGGACGCGTCTCGATCAACGCACCCTCTACCGAGGCATGTTACCTCCATACGATGCGGCACGCCTACGACTCGCTCGAAATGCTGGCCCAAGATTTCCGCGCTGGCCCCGCTGGGGCCGGGCATGAGGCGACTGCTATCTTTTCGGTTGGTCGGATTGGTCACCTTCCCACGCCACTGTTCTTTCGGCAGGAAGGTCACGCGGTGGGCGAAGGTCTTCTCGATGCGCCGCGTCGTCCAGGACTACGTCCTCGCCGCCCTCGACCGCGCGACGCCGGACATCGAACGGTTCATTGCCGGGGCATCTGGAGTGCCCGGAGAGCGTCCCGCTGATTTTCGCCGACCGGCTGGCCTCAATACGCGAGATCAGGAGCGCAAAGATCATGCCCCGGTACCGGGCCGACTTTCCCGAGGTGGACGTCGCCGTCGTGATGCGGGTGTCCGTAAAGGCGAGAACGCGACGGGACAGGGCTGGCCAGGGGATACGGCCGTTCTTACTCGACGTGGCGTTGGATGCCGTCGGCACCGTGCAGGGCCACGGATACGACGTCGTGCCGCAGCGCGCGCGGCTCACCGCGTGGTGGGGCGGAGAATAGATGCGCCCTGTGCGGTCGGACGCCAGGGAGCGACCGGGGGCAGGTGAATCCCGAGCGTCGCATGAATGGGCTTCCTCGCGCGTCGGCCCTGGTGAGCAGGACGTTGTTGATCCAGGGGCTCCTTCGGGGGATGGGAGGGAGACCACCGATGGCGTCCATCCCCACGTGGCAAATTGGTCGCTACCGTAGATCGCATATCACGGAAGAAGAGGTTGGGAGCCACGTTCCGGAGGTGTCGTCCGTGAAGAAGTCGCTTACTCGGCTTGCCGCCTTGGCGCTGTCAATGGTACTGCCTGGTGCGGCGCTGCTCGTTCCCTGGATAGCCACTGCAGCCCAACCACCGAACCCCGCGTGGCGACCCGCGCCAGTGATCCATATCACCTTCATCGAGCGTTTCGCTTCCGGTTACGCGCCGGAAGTCGACCTTCGCCCCATCATCATGCGCCGCGGACTCGCCGTGCGCGACCAGGGCAATCGCGGCACGTGCACCGTGTTCGCGACGACGTTTCTGATCGAGTATCAGCGGGCCGCGATGACCAGCGCACACGGGAGCGGGGCTGCGCTGTCGGAGGAGTATCTCAACTGGGCGGGCAACAAAGCGACCGGCGAAGACAACGACGGCGGATTCTTCACGAAGATAATCAGCGGGTATCAGGCCTGGGGGGTCGCGCCAAACGCGAGCATGCCGTACCTGCCGGCATACGATCCCACCCATCCCGCGACGCCGAGCGCCTCGACCATCGCCGCGGCCAAGGCGATGTTTCCGGTGCGATACCCGTTCACCATCCTCAAGGTCTGGGACAACACGAAGGGGCTGACACCCGCGGAGCTGCAGCGCGTGCTGGCGACGCTCCGGTCCGGCCGTCCCGTGGCCACCGGAATCTGGTGGCTCACGAACTTCGCCACGGTGACCGTCGACGGCGTGCCGCTGCTCAAGGATTATCCTCGTAGCGCCAACTCGGGCTCTAACCCTCCGATGTTCGACGGCCATTCCATCGACCTGGTCGGGTTCCACGAATCGCGCGCCTTTCCCGGCGGCGGCTACTTCATCTTCCGGAACAGCTTCGGCCCGGACTTCGGGAACGCCGGGTATGGGTTCGTCTCGTTCCAGTACCTGCGTGCCTACGCGAACGACGCCATCGCCATATCGCCGCCGCCCTGGCGACCGGTTCGGAAATAGGGGAACAGGAGTTCACCTTTTTCACGGACGGGGATCAATCCCGCGTGCGTCACCCGACGGCCAAGCGCACATGGACCGGAGAGGGGGCGATGAGTCGACGACGAACGCTCGTTTCGTCTTGACTTCGATCACAAGTGGAAATCCCAGTCTCAATCGACCACGCCGTGCTTATAGGAGATGCGCTGTCGTGACTCAGCGCCCTCGTTTTGTCTCGACCCTGCTCGCAGCGATCCTCGGTTTGAGTACCCTAGGAGCGCCGCTTCCGGCCAGTGCTGCGATTGCGCGGCCGACGAACCTACGCCCGGTACAAAGCAAGGCGGATTGCGCAACGGCTCTCAGCCTCGCCGCTGTTGTTTGTGATGCAGCCGTGAAGGCAGGCGACCTTCAACTGATCTGGGACGAGTCGGATAAAACCGTGGCCGGGTACAAGGTGTATCAATTCGGTGCGGGCGGCAACCAACTCTTGGGGACGTCGACGGGGACGGCGCGTTACTACTTGGTCAAAAAGCCGCCGGAGGGCTACGCCAACTTGTGCTTCGCGGTCCAGGCGTACGTCGGTAGCCAAACCTCCCCGGATAGCCTGCACTACTGCTATGCGCCCGGCGCGACGGCTTCGACGCGGTCGTTTAAGCCCAGCCACACGGCGACGCAGGTCACCTGGAATGCGCCGACGAGTCAAGGGTGTGGGGCCAACCCGCCGTTCGGCGCCGCCAATTTCCGAAGCGCTGACACGAAGTTCGGCTCCGCCTTCACGGCGTTCTTCCCCTGGCTACTGAAGAACCCCCAGTCCGCCAATCTCCTGTCAGGCCGGCGTCGCGTAGGTGGTGTGTATGTCGGGAACGAGGCAGGGATCATTCACCCTTATGGTCCTTGTTCGACAGCGACAGTAACAGTCAACGCCCTCGCGGGCGCGGCTTTCGATCTCGGGGCGCTCGCCCATCACAAACTGTACTCGGCCAGCCTGACGCTCAATGCGTCGCAAACCGTGGGCTTTGCCTCCGGGAAAGCCACGCTCTCCAACGGTGGTTGGTGCCCGATTTGGGTCGGGGCCGCGAATCGGGAGTGGTGGCTCGCTCCCCTTGGAAACTTGACCTCTAACAAGTCCGGGCGGGTGCAGGTCGCGTCCTCGCCGACGACCGACACCGATGTCACCTCGCTCGCATCCGCCTGGGGAGTCAAGTACAACACCAACAACTACGGATTCGTCATAGAAGGCAACCCCCCGTCGGGCGGTGCTCCGACCACGAGCAATGCCTGCCTCACGAAGTTCTCGACCCCGTCGCTGCAAATCGTATACTTCTGAGCGCCGCGACCCATGCGTATCGCGGCGCAGACCTTCAAGTCAAAGCCGAGGGCTGACGCCGATTAACTACACGGAGGCGCTATCGCCGCGCTCGACGCGGACAATCTCCGGCCCCCGCGTGGAATCCTGTAGTCACAATCGAATAAGGAGACTATCAAGAGCGACGCGGCAAGCGACGCGTCCGGCAACCTGGCGAGCGACGCCGAGGTGCCCGGCCTCGATGTTCGAGGCGATAGGCCCGCGAGGGAACCAAGGTCGCGCACCTCTCCGTGCGCGGAGGGGTTTCGTGTTCGCGCGCGCTTGATAGCCTCCCAAGAGGGAGGCGAATATGTCGGATCAGAGCGGGTACGAGCACGGCGGCAAGTGGCCGAGGCGGCTGGTGCATGAGGACATGCACTACATCGTCCACAAGGTCGCGGAGGCGACCGTGCGCGACGGCGCGGTCGTGCTGTCCTGCGTCCATGAAGATGGCCGCCCGTATTACGGCGGGCCCTACCACCCGAGTGTGTTCAAGAGCCACAGACGGCCGATCAACGAGCATCTGAGCGAGTGGGGTATCGTGCTTGAACGAACGCGCCGTAGCCGGCGCGCCGGGCGCATAACCAAGAGCCGTTCTCAGAACACCACGACCATAGCCGTGAACCCTGCCGATTAGAGTTGCGGCATTAGTGAACGAACAAGCGCTTGGGATCGATGAACTGCAAATGCGGCACCCCGGGTCGGTGCGGTTTACGCATCGTCGTTTCGAACGACGGCATGCCGTACATTGGGAACAGGTCAGGGGCCTTGCTCCAATCCAAATGTTCCATCGCGCTGACCACCGGCGCGAAGGACGGATACCAATTAGAGTCGTGGCCCGTGTGCCCGCTGAAACACAACACGTACGCGAATGCGCCGGATTGGAAGTAGATCGCGTTCTGGCTGGTTTCCAGGTAGCCGCCTTTGTCGCCTTCGTACGGCGGAACGGAACTGCTCGGGGCGACCGGTCCGAGCGCGTCGAAGCCGAAGAACCCGAAGGCCTCGGAGCCGCTGTACGCGTGGTTGTGTAGGTCGTTGTAAGCGTACTTCAACCACCGAGTGAGCGCGGCGGCGCTGAATGCCGGGTTTCCGCGCTCCAGGTTGAACGCGGCGAGAAGGCGGGCCATGTCCGTTGCCGCAGCGCTCATCCCGCCGCCGCCCTGAAAGAGGGAGAAGTTCTCGTCGCCGTAGCCGAGTTCGACGGTGGGCTGGCTTGGGCTCATGACGCTTTTTGCGGTCGCGGACGGGTTGGGGTAGTAGATCGCCTCGCCCGGCAGCTGTTGGCTCAGCAACGCCTCAGCACCGCGGATCCGCGTGATGTGGAGAGGCTCCAGCAACGGTTTTCGAATGGCGTCAGCGAACGACTTCTCGCCACGCATCTTCGCAACGATATAGCCCAAGAAGTTGAAGTTACTGTTGTTGTAGGCCGCCCGCGACTTGTCGCCGGGCTTGAATGCCAAGGTCTCGCCGGCTGCGTACGTTTCGAGATCGTCGACGTTGACGGGAACCCTCTTGCCGACCGCCGCCGCGATCGCCGCGTCCGAATCTTCGAGCGCCGGATCGAGACCGGAATCCATATCGAGCAGATTTCGGATCGTGATGTCGCCAAAGCGCGGGTCCTTGGGAGGCCTGCCGCCGGGGGCGCGCAGGTGCAGGATGCTTTGCATCCGCGTGCTGAGCGTAAGTTTGCCTTCGTCGACCAACTGCATGATCGCCAGCGAGGTGATCAGCTTTGAAACGCTAGCTTGGCGGAAGTACGTCGTCGGCACGACCAGCGGCGTTGAGGACGGACCCCAAGTATAGCCTTTCGCGAAGACCAGGCGCGTGCCGTAGACGATCGCGAGCGACGCGCCGTGCACGCCGCCTCCCGCCATGACCTTGCGCACGGCCTCGTCGATTTCGTCGATGCGGGGCGTGCCGACCATGCGGAAGGGCGGCGTCTCGGCGCGGCTCCAGGCCACGGCCGTTCCGCCGGAGGCCATCATCGATAACAGGGAGACGCAGACCACCACAAGCGCCGCACGGCGAAGACCTGGTGGGTTCATTGATGAACTCTCGAGGTCCGAGAAACCCATCCCAGACGTTCCAAATAGCGCGAGGGAGCTGCACCGCACTCCCACGCGTCGCGGTTAGCCTTACGCAACCGCCCTCGGGTCCGACCCCTAACGGAGCGGGAGACCCGGGACAAGCTGACCGGCTGGTGGCCGAGCTGCTGCCGGATCACGAACGCGTTCGTCCCCGAACGGCCAGGTGGCTGGCTCCAGCCCTCATGGAGGTATTGGCGACAATTCCTGGCCCATCGGATTGCCGGAGGTTGTCAGGGGTTGGCCATAGACGACATTGGACGTCTCACCCGTGACGATCTGAGGGCCGCCGCAGGTGTTCGTGGCTCCTGTATACGGAATACGACCTCCCTGTACCGCAAGCGTGCCTGAGGACACCGAGTAGTTCAGGAACCCACCTGCTGACGTGAATTTGCAGGTGTGGGTGCCGCTAGGTGGTCCTACGAGATTGACCTGGAAGCCATAGATCGCATACAAGACGTTAGACGGGAACGTGAACGTGTGGCTGGAAACCTTACCCTTGGAACCGGTAACGCTGAACTTCGCCTTCGTCACATTGCCGTTGGCTTTAGTGTCGAGCGCGATTTTCATCACCGAGCCTGCCGGCACCCGATTCGATGGGGCAGAGGCGAATGAGACGTAATTTGGGCTAGGGCTAAAACCGAAACCCTTTACCTTGGACCAGTACTGGACCCCCCACAGAACCGAGTTGTTTTGTACGGCGATGACGTACTGAAACCAATCCAGCGGCTTGCCCCGATAAGTAGCTTGGGGGTGGGTCTGCGGATAGCAATTCAATTGAAGCGAGAATCCATTATTCCCGAGCGTGATCAAGTTCTGCGTGGCCCGCAAGGATACAGTCAGGTTTTGCAGACTCTGACACTTGTTGACGAAAATTACATTCTTGGAGCTCGGGAGATATGGGCCCTGCGCCTCGGCCATCCGCGGGAACGCCAGCGCGCCCCCCCACCGCGCCACAGCCGCGCCGCCTGCGACCACCGCGGACGTCTGGAACAGATCTCGCCGTGTCATGCGCGTTGCCCTCTCCGGTGTCTTCATGTCACTCTCCTGAGGTTGCTATCGCCAAGGCCGTACACGGCACTGCCACCGTAACGGGTCGGCGCTCAAAAGTAGACGACCTTCAGTGACGGCGTCGTGAACTTCGTGAGGCAGGCGGTGCTCCTCAACGGGGAAGGGCCCGGCAGTTTCGCTACGATGAATCCGAAGGCGGCCGCGTATTTTTGACTCGCCCAGACCGACACAATCGGGCTCACGTCGATGCTGGACGGCGGGTGAGACGCAAGCGTCACCAGTCCGTGCTTGCTGAACGTCAGATTCCCCAGGGGCGCGATCCGCCACTCTCGGGTCGCGGCGCCGACCGACACTGCGCACCAACCGCCGTTCCGGAGCGTGAAATTCCCCGAAGCAAACACCAGGGTCTGTACTGACTCGAGCGCCAAGGACGCCGAATAGAACTTGTGCCTGGTGAGTTCCCCGAGATCGAACGCCACGCCCGCGAGCGCGTCGACCTCCGCGAGCGCATAACCAGGACCGGAGACTGATCCGGTGCACGGCGCAAGAGCCGCGCTGGAGGTATTGAGCACGAATGCCTCCTCGTTCCCAGCGTAGACGCCGACCACGCCTTTTTGTCCTGACGTTGGCGGCTGCTTCTGAAGTTGCGAGAACGGCGAGTACGACGGCTGCGTGTTCTTCACAAAGGGGAAGAACGCTGCGTAGGCGCCGCAGTTCCAGTTCATATAAGGTGGCTGTTGCCAGGTGACTTGTGTGACCGTGTGGCTTGGCTTGAACGAACGCGTCGTCGCCGTCGCACCGGGGGCGTAGCAGTAGCGCGCGCTATCGCCAGAGGTTTGCTCCCCGGCCAACGACTGGACCGCAAAGCACAGGTTGGCGTACCCCTCGGACGGCTTCTTCACCACGAAGTAACGTACTGTTGGCATCCCCAAAAGTTGATGGCCGCCGCCGTCAACGCGAAACACCTTATACCCGGTTACGGTCTTGTTCGAGTCGTCCCAGATCAGTTGAAGGTCGCCTGCCCTCACGGCCGCGTCACAGATCACAGCCATGAGGCTCAGAACCGCACAATCCGCCTTGCTCTGCACCGGCCGTAGATGCGTGGCCTGCGCGATCGTGGTCTTGGCAGGAGTCGCGTCGGCTGGAAGCGGCCCGAAAAGGGCGGACAGAGCGAGAATTCCCGCGAGCATGCCCAGGACAACACGGCAACGCTGTGCCATGACTCGCTTTCCCCCGGCCCACTTGCCCGACTTATGATCGCTACACTCTCCTTGCCGCGGGTCGTGGGCGTCAGGCAGAGTTAGTAGCGGGCTTCGGTGGGTTGAGGATAGATTCCTATGTTTTTGAATGGCGGCGCCTAAGTGCCGCACGCGTCAGCCACTCCGACCTTGTTGGCGCAAACGGATTGCAAACGGATTGCAAACGCCAGCCATGACAAACGGCGGAACGGAGCGTCTCAGGGTGACGCGCAACCCCCTTGAAAACACGCTCAGGGCGACATGTGGCGGCGGAGGGCGGAACATCAGGGAAATGGGCCTGGCGAATTTACACGGATGAGGCCGCAGGTTCAAGACCTGCACCACCCACGGCACTCGCCCACGGCGCGCCCACGTCGGATGGCGCGGCATTGTGGTGCTGTGTAGATCTGTGAAACTCATCACGAGCCACGTTTTGCCCTTCTTGCTATCCTCGCGGCGACGAGGGGGGCTTCAGTGGCGACTGACGTGCCCCTAGCCTCCGCGCGCCGCGGCGCGATCTCCCGCACACGCCGCACCTCGTTTGTGTGCTCTTGCCGCGCGATCGAGAACGCGATGCCGCGCGCGTCCGCGACCGCCTGTGTCGCTGCCTCGGTTTCCAATCTGAACGCGGCCCACTCGAGGCATGCCTCAAATGTGCGGCGCGTCCCCTGCGCAGCAGCCTCCCGGTGGTTCTGATACGCAAGGGCGTACTGCCGCACCTCGGATTCGGCGCGCCTTACCTGGCGCGCGAACTCGTATTCCGTGACGCGTTCCCCATTCGTCCTATCGAGCGTCCAATGCCAACACAGTTCGGCAAGAGCGAGAGCCGACTGCTCCCACTCGCGCTCAAGCACGTGATCCTGCTCGATCACATCCTGCGGCAACCGGTGCTTCGTCATGTTTCACCTCCTCGGTTCGCCGGATCGGAGGGCGTACGCTGCGATGAAGCGACCCGGCGGATACTGTGTGAATTGCGCCAAAATCCCACTCCCGGCACCAACGCTACTCACACACCCGTTCAGTCTTATAACGCAAACCCGCCCGGACCGACAGGGCTCTCGCTTGTCGCCAGCAGGCGCCAGCGGACCCGGCCGCCGCAGAGCGGGCATCGACTGAAGTACGCCGGGTGCTTCTCGTACCCGTGGCCGATGAATGTCGGAGTCCGATACCCGCAGCGTGCGTGGCTCGTCGCGTGGTGGGGAGGGTGAACCTATGCCGAAGCCGTCAGACGCACCGCAGAAGCCGGTGTCCGGGTCTGACCCCGACGACTACTGGCTGGACGCCCTGATCTACGCGGCGCACAACGCGGAGGCCATCGTGGCGGAGGAAGAAGCAGAAATGGAGCGACTCCGGAAGAAAGGCTTGTGGCCGCCCAAGAAGGGAACCTCAGATCGTCATCGGCTCGGCACCAACTCCCGGAGTTCGGTGAGGGTGACATTTGGGCTGTCTCGTGCGTCCTCATGATCTCCCCGCCTCAAATGGATCTACCAAATCGTCATCGGCTCGCCAGCACCGGTAGATTCGTCGTGAGCACCCAGGCGTTAATGTGGGCAACGACGCTGAGGAATAGGTTGAGCAACTCGGCGACAGCGACGAGGATGAAGGACGCCACGACTGCGGTCAGTAACGCGTACTCGACTGTCCCCTGGTTAGATCCGGGATGGCTCGAAGGCCGCGTAGCAGCCCGCGCGGAGCCCACATTGGGACTGGGGTAATCGGAAAGCCACTCGTGGTACGTAACTTCTCTTGCTCGCGGACTCTAGCGGACCGTACCGGCGGCCGAAGTCGACGGTGCCGCGCGATGACGTCGAGATCACCGTACTCATCAAAAATCCCCCCTATTGAGCCGGGGAGACGGTGTCGTCGCCCCTCGGCAGCCCGGCTAACGTGCCAGCGACCCGCTGGCCAGTCCCGTGGCTTTGCGTCCCCAGGTTCCCCTGGGTTTGCCCTTGAACGAGGTGCCCGTATGTAATTGTCTCGCTATGATGGTAGGTCTCGTGAAACGGTGCCGCGTCAGGCGGACGTCTGATTCCGAGTCCGCAGATCGTCTGATTCGCGTTACGCGGGCGTTCCGCCGTTCTTGATTGGATGCTCCACGTACCTTCTCACCAACCTACGGTTGGGAGGGATGCAGGCGTCAAAACGGAAATCTCCGTCAAAATTGAGAGTCCCCGTAAACCATAAATCTTCAGGAACGGGCCCTTCTTGGGGGCGGGCGGGAGGAAACCCGGTTGAATCAGGTACACGCTGAAACCCAGGCGAAAGACCTAAGCGGAAATTCCAGTTTGTCGGTCGCGAGAGCACGTGGAATCGTTCGGGTAGCCCCTGCGGCGATCGGTACAATCGTGGTCACCTTGCTGGCAATGATCCCCTTCCCTGGGGGGAGCCACGCCCGTGAACTTTACCTCATCGATGTCCACAGCCAAATCGATCGCCAGACTCAGCCGGATACCGTCACGAAGTTGCTCGAACAGAGCGGAGTCCGGGAAACCATTCTCTCTTCAACGGGCAACGCATCGCAGGATAACGTACTTAGGCTTGCACAGCGCAATCCCACCAAGATCATCGCCGCTGTTCGCACGAAGGACTACAAAGGCCCAGCTGTCGAGAGCCAGGTGCGATCCGGCAAGTACGGCGCGATGGCGGAAGTACTCGTGTATCACGTCGCCAAAGAGATGAGCAACGGACGGCAGATGCGGGCGGTAGACCTCGAACCAGACGACCCGAGCGTTCTCTTTGCCCTCGATCTCGCCATCCGCAATCACTGGCCATTCATTATCCATATCGAGTTCGCGGCGGCGCCTCCGGCACAGCGCACCGCGCTGATGAACAAACTCGAAGCACTCATGACGAAGTACCCTGACGAACCCTTTGCCCTAATCCACATGGGCCAACTTAATGCATCGGAGGTCGGGCGCCTGATTGCCGCCCATCCGAACGTGTATTTTATCGCGTCCACTTCCAACCCGATCACGGCCCACCGGGGTGGACAGCCGTGGACCAACATGTTCGCAGGCCGACATTTGGCGCCGGAATGGAAGGCGCTGCTCGTGGACCACCCCGATCGCTTCCTGCTGGGCTTCGACAACGTTGTCGCGAACAACTGGGGACCAGAGTACCTGGATCAGATCGCGCTCTGGCGCGGTGCCCTCGCCGACCTACCGGACGATGCCGCCGACGCGTTTGCCCATGGTAACGCCGAGCGGCTTTGGCATCTTCCGAGGCGGACGGCACCATGAAATTCGAGGTGCCGCTATTGGCTGTTAAGGGCGAGTCTTCGGGTCGTGTCGGGTGGTTCGCCCGGGTGGCGAAGGCGGCTATTGCGGTCATGGCAATGCTGTGGGCGGCTGCCGCTCCTACCACCCTCGGCGCGCCCGCACCCGCGTCGACGTTCGCGTCTGGTGACTACGTCTTGTCCCAGGAGAGTCCACAGGCCCGACAGCAGGAACAGAGTCGCTCGGCGGGATCATTCATTTTTCACCTGACACGAACCGGCCAAATCGACGTTATGTCCAAGCCGCCTCAGATCACTGCCCCCCGAGGGATCCGCGCGCTCGGAGGGGACCGGTTCGTGTTTGCGGATGCGCTCGGCGGCGCCATACGAATCGTGACGGCGTGGGGTGCGATTACGACACTTCATTCCGGCGCACCATTGACTGAGCCTAAGGACGTAGCGGCTGATCGAGGCGGCGGATACGTGATCGCCGATTTCGACACGTTCAAGGCCAACGCACATGGATCCATCTTCAAGTTGACAGATGCTGGCAAGATCACGACGGTCGCGAGCGGTCCACCGTTGCGGTGGCCCCACGGGATCGATGTGGACGCCGAGGGCAACTACATCGTCGCCGACCACTCGGGATCTGTGTTTCGCGTCTCTCCGCAGGGCAAAGTGACGACAGTGGCGACCGGCGCTCCGCTCGTCGCTCCGACGGACGTGAAGGTCGACAAGGACGGCAACTACATTGTGACGGAAATCGGCATTGTCTTGGATGAGAACGGCCGCATGGACCTGGAGAAATCCAGGCACCCGGGCACGCTATTCAAGATTACCTCCGACGGCCAAGTCTCGACGATCGCGCGGCGGCCGATGGCGCGGTTTCGGGCGGTGGCGCTGCACCCGGACGGCGGATACGTCGTAGTCGATTTCAACAGCGCACTTTACCGCATCATGGCTGATGGGAACATCACGGTGCTCTTTCAAGGGCCGCCGCTGCATCAACCGTCGGGCATCGCCATCGTGCCCTGACGGGAGGCGGAACGAGGTTTTGTAAACGGCATCGTTGTCGGTCATGCTGCAGGAGGCGTTTACCGAACATCCGGAACGCAATGACGACGGCATCAACGCCGCGCGCCTAGCCAGCCACGCTCTCCGCTAGTCGCGGGATGCTCGTGCCTGCCCCTGACTTTGGTGACTCCACCCTTGGAGACAAGGGCGCCCTGTGGGCAGGAGGGATGACGCATCTTTGTGAACCCCCCGAGAAACCGTGCTGACGCGTCGCGGGGGGTGGGTTAGGTGACACGACTGGGGAGAGGAATCGCGGCCTTATCGCTGGTCTGGATGCTCGCGGTCGCTTGCATCGGGACGACCGCCGCATGGAGCGCGAGTAAGCCGTCTGCGAACGAAATCTACGAAATGGCGAAACTCGCCTCCGTCATGGTTCTGAATACGATCAACGTCCAAGTAGCCGTGCCACATGGTCAGATTTCTTCCGCAAAGTCCCAACTGCTCGTGCAGCAGGTGCGTCAGATGATGCAGGCGGGCCAGATCGCCCAAACTCAGGAGGCGGCCAAGGCAGCAGTGGTCCGGCTGTTGCTGAATGATCCGCTGGCCTACGTTGAACCGAGCGACCGGTTTGTCCGCAAGCGGGTGCAGATGCAGGTAATGGGGTCGGGGTTCTTTGTGACGCCGGACGGCTACATCGTCACCAATGCCCACGTCGTCACACCATCATCGGACGACCTCAAACAGGCTGTCACTCAGACGGCGACGCAGTTCGTTGCGCAGTTCCTTGCAGAAGACACGCAGAGTTTGACTCAACTCCTCGGCTACCAGTTGTCCACCCAAACCATGAAAGACTTGCAGAACGCCGACACCCAGTACGTTCTGAAATATATGCGCATCGAAAACGTCGGCACAGCGGTCGCTGTAGAAATGGGGGCGGCGGTGCCGGGCGTTGTCGTCGGCCAGCGCGGCGCCGCGGCGGAGGTTGCCGCCAAGGGCGCGGTCACGCCGGGCAAGGACGTCGCAATTCTGAAGATCGAGGGGCGGCAATACCTACCCACGCTCCCGATGGGGGACGAGACACAACTCAACGTGTCTGATCCACTGCTCGTGATCGGATACCCTGGGGATGCCACGTTCCTCCCAATTCTCTCGAGTGCCAGCCAGGTGGAACCCACGCTGACCGCGGGCATCCTGAGCCGTCGAGCGGAAATGAGCGGCGGGTGGACCGCGCTGCAGACGGATGCGACGGTCCACCATGGCAACAGCGGAGGCCCGGTACTCAATACCCAGGGTCAGGTTGTCGGTATCGCGACGTTTGGCGCGAGCGACGCAGCGGGGACAAACTTCATTGTCCCGACGACCATCATCAAGGAATTTCTGAAGCGCGCCGGTGCGGACCCGCGGTCGAGTAAGACCTCCGAACTCTATGCGCAGGCGTTGGGGGATTACGGTCAAAGCCATTACCGGGCCGCCTTCGCGATCTTCCAGCAGGTCGACGCGTTGTTTCCAGGCAATCCGTTCGTCAAGCAGTTCATGTCCAGTTCGCAGGCGGCGATCCTCGCTGGCAAGGACCGGCCCGCAACGAGCGTGGTCGCCACCCTTGCCAAGTGGATTGGTGTTTTGGTTCTAGTGGCCGCGGTCATGGGTCTTGCGCTGCGCCGCGGTCAGACGCTTCCGGGGGCGCGGATTTTGAGCGTCCGCGGTGTGCATCCGAGAGCCGCAGCCGCCCCGGCTGCACAATCGGGTATTGTTCCGCCGACTGCCACCGCTTTGTGCTCCCAATGCGGCGCCGTCCTGACGCCCGGCCAGAAGTTCTGTGGCTCATGTGGAGCGGCGGCTGCACCCGCCCGCGCGGTGTGCTCGCAGTGCGGCGCCGAAGCGGCACCAGGTCAGAAGTTCTGCGGGGCCTGCGGAGCGCCAATCGCGTAGCGGGGAAACCGCCATACGCGGCTCCAGCACTCTGATCCTCGGCCAGTACAATCGCGAGGGGAACCTCGCGTACGCGGGTTTCTGCGCCAACGGCCTGACGGAAACGGCGCGCGCGGTCCTCCTGGAAGAACTCCGGGTCACGCCACCACCGGCGATCAAGATGATATCGGACCCGTTCGATAAACGGAATCGAGCCGACTACTTTGACGAGGTGGCTTTGCGAGAATGAGATGTGGGTGGGATCGGTAAATTACGGCTTGGACCCGATGGTTCGCCAATTCGCTCCACCCTTATCATGTTGGTGGGCAGTTCCCTGGAGGCGCTTATGACGCAGCAGGCGGTTTCAATGGCGGGCATCTTCCCCCCGATTCCGACGCCGTTCGACACGGCAGGCGAGGTAAATCTCGAGGCGCTGGCGTCCAACTTCCGGAAATGGAACACGTTTCCGCTGGCCGGGTACGCGGTGTTGGGAACGAACGGCGAGATGCCGTATCTCAGCGACGCGGAGAAGTTGACCTACTTCGAGGCTGCACGGAAGCTCATCCCGCCGGGGAAGCTGTTCATGGCGGGCTGCGGGTGCGAGTCGACGCACAGCACGATCGCTCTGGTCAAGAAGGCCGCCGCCCTCGGCGCCGACATCGCCCTACTGATCAGCCCGAGCTACTACAAATCCAAGATGGACAACGCGGCCCTCACCGACTACTACCGCCGAGTGGCTGACGCATCGTCGATACCGGTGAGCATCTACAACATGCCCGCCAACACGATGGTGGATATGTCGGCGGACCTGATCGTCACGCTGTCCGCGCACCCCAACATCGCAGGGGTGAAGGACAGCGGCGGGAACCTGGCCAAGCTGGGGGAGATCATCAGAAACAGCCGGCCTGGGTTCCAGGTGCTGGCCGGCTCCGCGGGCTTCCTCTATCCCGCGTTGTGTCTCGGGGCTGTGGGCGGCGTCTTGGCGCTGGCCAACATCGCGCCCCAGCAGTGTTGTGATCTGCTGAACCTCGCCACGCAGGGAAAGCACATCGACGCTAAGGAGCTCCAACTTCGCTTGATCTCGCCGAACACGGCGGTGACCGCCCGTTTCGGCGTGCCCGGGCTAAAGGCGGCGATGGAGATGGTGGGCTTGTTCGGAGGCAACCCACGCAGCCCGCTCCAGCCGCTCTCGGCTGAGCAGCGGGAGATCCTCCGGCGTATCCTCACGGAGGCGGAGATCCTCTAGGCTGTCCTGTTGGGCTGGCTTCTATATGTATCTGTGTTCGCTAAGTGTCCGTCCGATCTCAGAGTCGCGGGCGGCACGAACCGCCCCAATGCCCTCGTCGATGGCATCGCGGGCCAGTTTCATCAATTGCTGCGCCTCTAAGTCGGACTCCGCCACGCCCTTGACCGACATCAGATTCGCGACAGCGAACCCCACAAACAACGCGCTATAGCGAACCGCATCCGGAACGGACGTGCCCCGTTCCTGAAAGAACCGCATGAGATCCCGGATGGCTTGCTCCCGCAGCGGAAGAGCCTCCGCTGTTGTTTGAACCTCACTGTCCGGGTTAACCGGCTCCTTCTTGGCGAACCACGCCATGGCAGCACCCTTTGATTGAGAAGTCATGAACGCGCTGCCGTGATGTTGGCGGATCCGCGGCGAACTCCTTGAACCGCGGAGGCTCCGCGTAATTCTGTGCAATTTTTGCCGGATTTTCCTACACCTTCAATCCGCGACAACGCAATATGTGGAGGATATCGTTTGGTCCCTTGGAACATCTACGTCGATTCGATCTGATGCTCTTATCCGAGGCATGCTCGCCGGGCGGTCAAATGGTTGAGCCACGGGATCCCGGACATCAAGAAGACGCGATGCTCAAGCTCATGGTCGAGTTTCGCCAGATATGGCTCGCCGGTGAAGCATTGAGGGCGGGCCCGTCGGCTCCACCTCCACCCACACCAACGAAACGGATCAGGTTACGGGCCCTCATCCCGCTGCTGCTTGCCGCCATAACGTCCGCCTATCTCATCGCTCAACTGTTGGAACCCTCAAGCCGCATGTCGCTTCATGTCCCGTGGGGGCCGCGCGGACAGGCTGCGGCCCATCCGGCTGCCGGTGGAACCCCTCCCCCCGCCTCACTCCTTCCCGCTGCAGGCCGGGAGGCGGCCCGATCTACGCCACCACTGTCCACCGTATCGCAGGACGGACCCCCGCCGGCCGCGGGCGTCGATTCAGCCGCACTGGGGATCTCCGCGCCTCGCCCCGAGCAATCCCCCGGCTACCACGTTCAAGCCGGCGCGTTTAACGTCCGCGAATATGCCGAAGATCTCATGCATCAGCTGCGTTCTCACGACTATCCCGCGACTCTGGTTGATGCCCGGACAGGACCACCGCATCGGGTGTGGATCAAGGGTACCTTCGACCGGTCGGACGCAGAGCAGCTCGCGAACCGGCTCCGAAGAGATGGTTTTGAGGCGATTCTCCTCCCTCAATAACTCCGGAACGAGACGGGGTCATGGAACTGCGCGTGCTACGCCACTCTCCTCCGCCGCGCGCACTCCCCGGAACTTGACCAGCAGTAAGATGTCGTATACCGCCTTCAGTGCCCCGCCGATGATCAGCGGCCACCCAAACGTCGAGAGGGTCAGCAGGTACCCGGCGAGGATCGGGCTCGCGGCGCTGGCGAGGCTGCGGGGAACGGCCGTGATGCTCGCCGCGGCGGGCCGCTCCCCGGGTGTGACCACCGCCATGACATAAGAGGTCCGGGTGGGCACATCCATCTGCGACAGCGCGTTCCGAGCCAGCAGCAGGCCGATCGCGGTGGCGAGGTTCGGCGCAAACGGGACCAGGATCAAGAAGATGTTGGACGGCAGGTGGGTGAACACCATCGTGTTGATCAGGCCGATCCGCTCGGACACCGGCACGGCCACAAGAAAGGACACGGCGGCGCACACGCTGCTCCAGAAGAGGATCGACGAGGCCGTCGCGACCGAGAGATGAAACGCCTGGAAGAGCCAGAGCGCGAGCAGCGATTGGACGAAGAATCCGCCCCCGAACGCATCGATGCTGAACAGCGCCGCGAGACTGTAGACGATGTGTTTTGATTGTCCCAGCGCGGACCGAGCGGCCGCGGCCACGGGCGGGGCTTCGACGGCCGCCGACAACGGGCGATAAAGCAGGAGCGCCGCCAGACCGAGCGCGCCATAGACCCAGAACGTCGACTGTACCGCGGCGAGCGGGCTGACGCCGAAATGTGCCGCCGCGAAGTCGGGGAGCGACGCGGCCAGCGTCCCGATCCCCGCCATGAGCGTCCCGGCCAGACTGTAGCGGGCAAACAGCGCGGTACGCCGCCTCGGGTCGACCGTCTCGGCCAGCACGGTGTGTTCGAGCGGCAGGAAAACGCTCACATCGCCGGCCGACGGGTTCAGGGTGCCGATAAATGCGATGACAAGGATCAGCCAGTATTGGTGCGTCAGCGCAAAGCCCGCACCCGTCGCCGCCATCAACAGGCAGGCGGCATACAGCATCCGTCGTCGGGAATACCGGTGCGCGATCAGCCCCAACGCGAGGGTAAGCAAAGCCGACCCCAGCAGCGTGCTGGTGATGATGGCACCGATGGCCAGCGGGGTGAAGCCGAGCCGCAGGAGGTAGATCGGCAGCAGCAAGGAGACAAACCCGTCCGCGAAGGCCCGCACGCTCCGGCCGGCGAGCACCCGCAGGGCATCCGTTGAGAACCCCCGCGGCAGCGGCCGCCACCACTCCTCTCCTGTCACTGTCGCGATGCCGGCCGCCCCTCGCATTCGTATCCGTCCAGCAACCTATGCACGCGTGCGACGATGGCGTCGCGGGCCGCCGCGAACCCCTCGCTGACCAACGGCACGTCATCCCAGCGCTCGACCTCAAGACTCGAAGACGCAATCTCCCCGACGTCGCATCCGAACGACACCACCCGCCATGCGGCCGTCAATTCCTCGGGCGTTACCCGTCGAGGACGATAGCGTCTGACATCAAGGCCGTCGGACAGAAGCCCCTCGCAGACGTGAGGCGGCACTTCGGACTCCGGTTCGATCCCGGCCGCGGCCGCGCGCAGTTGTAAGCCACGCTTCGTGGAGAGACGATTCAGATAGGTCGCGGCGATCACGCTCTTGGCCGCGCCGTGCAGGCACACGAAGACGATCGATCGGGCAGACGCCATCTTGCTCAGCTCCTCCCTATTTCACGAAAACCCACGTGGGCTTGAGCACCTCGAACCCAATCAGCCCAATGAGGGCGGTGAGCGCCACCAGGAGCGGATTACTCACCTTCCAGCGGACAAGCGCGACGAGACTCGCCGCGCCGATGAGCGCGGTGAACCAATCCCCGACGGCGATTCTCGCCAAGAGCACCCCCGCGCCTACGATTGTCCCAATCGCCGCTGCGTACGCGCCTTTCACGAAGCCCTGGATGTTCGGATTGTCCCGATGGCGGATAAGAATCGGGGCGACGATCAGCACCAGGAGAAACGATGGCAAGAAAATCCCGATGGTGGACACGACGGATCCCCAAAACCCCGCCACTAGATACCCGACGAACGTCGCTGTGATAACGACCGGCCCGGGGCTCAGCATGCCCATCGCCACGGCAATGAGGAACTGCCGGCCGTTGAGCCAGCCGGTCTGCTGGACCAGCCCCTTCTCGAGAAACGGCACGATCACGAGCCCGCTGCCGAACGTGAGGCTCCCGGCCTTCAGGAAGAACACGAGCAACTGGCCGAGGAGGGATCCCGTTGGTGCGGCCACGGCGCCCGCTTTTGCGGGCAGGGCGGCCAGCAGCGGGAGGGTGGCGGCCCGTGCCCGTCTTCGAAACAGCGTCCCATAATACGCAATCCCGATCGCCCCGGAGATGATGAACAGAAGCGCGACCTCCGCCTGCACGGCGACCGTGACGATGAAGCATCCCGCGGCGGTCGCCCACTGCAGCCGGTCCTCCATGCCCAGCTTGGCCAGCCGGTAAGATGAATAAAGGATAAGCGCGATCACGGCCGGGCTCACCCCGTAGAAGATCGCTTTGATCGGCGGGAGGTCGCCAAAGTGAACGTACAGCGCGCCCAACGCCGCCACGAAGAGGAAGTTGGGGAGAATGAAGGCCCAGCCTCCGGCGCACGCGCCCCAGAACCCGCCGCGAATGTAGGAAATGAAGATACCGACTTGAATCGCGAGGGGGCCCGGCAGGGACTGGCACACCGCCAGGCCCTCGCGGAATTCTTCTCTCGTGAGCCACCGGCGTTCCTGAACGAGTTCTTTCTCCATCTGCCCGACGAGGGCGACGGGACCGCCGAAGCCGATGGTGCCGAGACGCAGATAGTATGAGACGAGATCCTGCAACGGCACCCGGCGATCAGTTTCTCTTCGGCTCATTCACCGCTCCTCGCGATGGGGCTACTTCTCCTCGTATACCGCCGCGCGGCAGCTGTTCGGGAGAAACACATAGAGGAGCTGCCGGACGCGGTCAAAGGCGGTGGTGTGCGCGCCGCGTTCCGTTGGAAGCTCCTCCGCGAGCCGCATGTCTTGCGTATCGATGACGTCGAGGACTCCGGGTTGTCCAATGGCAACGTACACGCGTGATCGATCGGCGTTGTACCAAATCGCGTCGGGTACCCCGGCGATCGCCACGCCGGCCAGTTCGCGTCCCATCTTCAGGTCGATCGCGAGCACCTTGCCGCCGTCGCAGGCGACAAACGCCCGGCCGCGTTCCGAATCAAGGTCGAGTCCGTGAGGGCCGGCCGAAGATACCGGCCACGCGCCCAGCGGCGCCGCCGTGTCCGCGGTCAGAACGGCCACGCATGCCGGTTCCCGGATATTGACGAGAAACCGATCGGCGCCGGCGTCGTAGACGCACCAGCGCGGTCTCCCAGGCAACTCCGTGTCGCTGACGACCGCGCCCGCGTATGGGTCCACGAGCCTGGCGCGAAGATCTTGGACGTCGGCAACCAGGAGCCGCTTTCGGCGCGAACCCCAGGCCAGGCCGTTCGGCTTCGGCCCCACTGCGATGGCCTTGACTACGCCGCCTGACGCCGCCGCGATGAGAAGAACCTTGCCGGCGCCGCGCGCCGCCGCGAAGACGAGCCCTTCCTCCTGACCGCACACCACGCCGCTTGCTTCCGGGCAGTCCGGAATCGTGCCGCTGTGGACGCCGCGCTCGCCGTCGATGACTTCCACGGTCCCGATCGCGGTGTGCGCGACGAACACCCGTCCAGACCGGAGACATACGTCGCCGTGATCAAAGCCGCCGCCCGCGGGATGGGCCGGCAGTTCTATTGACCGGGCCGGGACCAGCGTCACCGCCTGTCCGCGCCGTCGGCGACCTGCTGTTGGCACCACGCGTACAAGGCGTCGTAGAGGGGCGTCTCCAGCCGAACCTTTTCGTGGTCGTCGTCTCCATGCAACAGCGCGAAGCCGTGGGCGATCGCCTTGAGCCCCGCCGCCTCCGGCACGATGTTAACGTCCGCGGCGACATCCGCTCCATGGACAATCTTGGCCAGCTTCTGCAGGGCAGGGTCGGTGAGATTGTACTTGACCATGATCGATTCGAAGCTGCACCGGCCGTCCACGTGGCCCAACTCGACGCCCTTCACGTCGTAGGGAATGGCCTTCTCCCGCTCGGCCGCGGCCTGCACGTCTTCCGCCGACACGTAGATGAACACGGGATCCTTGTCGACGAACGTTCGGATGAGCCATGGACACGCGATCCGGTCCACGTTCGCGTTCTTGCGGGTGACCCACTTCATTGCCTGACACCTCCGCTGTCTCGGGCCGGTCGATCTTGTTCTGGTAATATGTGTTGCAGATACTAGCAACATATGCTACGTTTGTCAACGTCAAATGGCGTGGATCGTTCTCTCCTACTCCCTCCCGTCCGCCGGGCGGTCGAGCCCGCGGGTCGCGGTATGGCGCCGCATGCGGGCCTTGGGCGCCGTATCTCCCAAGGGCGGCGTGCACGTCCTGCCCGCCCGCGACGAGTGCGTGGAGGCGTTCCAGTGGCTCGCTCAGGAGGTCGAGCAGGCGAAAGGAGAAGCGCTGCTCATGCGCGTCGAGCGGTTCCAGGGACTGAGCGATACCCAGCTGATCGCGCTATTCCAGGAGGCGCGGAAGCAAGACTATGCTGCGCTCGACGCCCGGGCCGCGGCTTTGGAGAAAACCCTCGCCGGCTCGCGCAAACGCGATCCCAGGGATGCCGCCCAGGCGCGGGAGCTGCTGGCCAAACTCAGGCGGGAGCACGGGGAGATCGCGCGGACCGACTTCTTCGACTCTCCGGCGGGAGCGCAGGCCGGCTCACGGCTGGCCGCGCTCGAGGAGAAGCTCTCGCCCGCGCGGCCGGATGAGCCGCCCGTGGCGCCCGCGGCGCTCTCAGCCTACCGGAACAGACATTGGGTGACGCGGCCCAGCCCGCACGTCGACCGGCTGGCGTGTGCCTGGCTGATCCGGCGCTTCATCAATCCCCGCGCCGTGATCCACTATTCCGAGGCGCCGCTCGCCGACGAAGTCGCCTTTGACATGAGCCGGGGCCCGTTTAGCCACCACGGGAATCTCTGCACGTTTGAGACGATGGTCAGAGCCTTCGGGCTGAACGATCCCGCGGTGGACGCGATCGCGGAGATCGTGCACGAGATCGACCTGCGCGACGGCCGGTATGTCCGCCCCGAGGTGCCGGGGATCGACGCGGTCCTCCGCGGCTGGACGTCGCGCGCAGACGCCGAGCGCGAAGCGCATGGGGTCGCCCTGTTCGACGGGCTCTACGCGGCGCTCACCCACACGGGCTCTCGGAGGGACGCCGGAGAGCGCCGCGGGCCGGCCATGGGTCCGATCACCGCTACCGCGGCTCCCCGCGCAGCGGTGGGGGCACTACCTCGTCCGGAATCGGGCACACGTAACCGTCGCCGCCGACCCGCTCCCTAAGCTCGGCTTTGGCGCGCCACAGCAGCTCCGGGTCGCGGATCGCGTCCAGCGCCGTGGCCGCCATCACCTTCGCGGCGTGGACCATGCCCTTGTGGGCGGCCGGCGTCATGCCCTGCGCCACGAGCTGCCAGGAGTGGCCCGGCGTCCCGACCGCAAAACAGGCGCCCCACATCTGCACCGTCGGGACGATCCAGCTGACGTCGCCGACGTCGGTCGAGCCGCCGATGAGGCGCGGCGTGGGGTCGAGCGGCACCGGCGCGCCGTACAGCACGGCGGACGCGGCTTCCGGCGTTCCATACATCTCGATGCTGTGCGCGACGTCGTCCGGGGTCAGCGTCTCCCGGATCTGCTCGGCAAAGGCGGCGTCCCGCGCGTCGAACGGCACCGGCCCGATGCGGGTCAGGTTCGCGTGCATCGCTTCCGCCAGCGTCATGTTGGGAACGATGTTGGAGCAGGCCTTGTCGATCTCGAATTCGACGGCCGTCTCCGTCATCAAGGCCGCGCCGTCGCCGATCTTGCGCACGCGGTCGAACAGCTTCCGGGCCTGGCCGACTTCCGGCGCGCGAATCAGGTACAGCACCTCGGCCCGCGGCTGTACGACGTTCGGCGACACGCCGCCCGCGTCGGTGATCGAGTAGTGGACGCGCGCGCTGGACGGCATGTGCTCGCGCAGAAAGTTCACGCCGATGTTCATCAGTTCCACGGCGTCGAGCGCGCTGCGTCCGAGGTGCGGCGCTCCGGCGGCGTGGGAGGCGCGCCCGGTGAACCGCCAGTACACCTGGAAGTTGGCCAGTGAGCTCCGCGACATCACGCCGGCGAAGCACCCGGGATGCCAGGAGACCGCGGCATCCAGGTCGTCGAAGGCGCCGGCGCGCGCCATGAACGTCTTGCCGGAGCCGCCTTCCTCCGCCGGACAGCCGTAAAAGCGGACCGTGCCCTTGACGCCGGTGGCCATCAAGTAGTTCCGCAGCGCGACCGCGGCGAGCGCCGCCCCCGCGCCGAGCAGGTTGTGGCCGCAGCCGTGGCCGACCGCGCCGGGCGACGGCGTCCGGGGCTGCGCCACCCCGGCGTCCTGGCTCAGCCCGGCCAACCCGTCGTATTCGCCGAGGAATCCGATCACCGGACCGCCCGCGCCCGACTCCGCGACAAAGGCGGTATCCATGCCGGCGAGGGTGCGGGTCACGCGAAAGCCCTCTTCCTCCAAGGCGGCGGCGTGCGCGGCGGCAGACTGATGCTCTTTGAATCGAATCTCGGCGAGCCGCCAGATTTCGTCCGCCAGCGCAACAAACGTATCGCGCTTGGCGTCTACCTGCCGGACGATCTCCTCGACCTTGACCACAGCGGCCTCTCCCCTCTCGGACTCAGGGCGCCTGCCCCTTCGGCGGCGCGGTGGCCGATTTCCTCGACCGAACGGCCGCGCCGGCACTGCTGCGAGCCGCGGATCGCGCGAGGAGTGCCGCTCCATCCCGCGAAAATGGCAGGACCATGGTATGCGGCGCCATCGCGAGGTTCCGGTCTCGAACGGCCGCGGCCGCATTGGTGGTTTGCGCCGGCATCGGTCTAATCGTCGCCGCGACGGCATTCGCGGATCCCAACGCGCTGTGGACGATCGTGCACACCAAGTGCGTCCCGAACGAGCAGCAGCAGGGCAACCCCGCGCCGTGCCGGCTCGTGGACCTGAGCCGCGGAGAACAGCACGGCTACGTGGTGCTGAAGGACTTGGTCGGCGCGACCCAGTTTCTGCTCATCCCGACCGCGCGCGTCATCGGCATCGAGAGCCCCGCGCTTCTTGCGCCGGGTGCGCCCAACTACTTCGCCTATGCATGGCGGTCACGCACGTATGTCGACGGCGCGCTGCGCAAGGCGCTGCCCCGCGACGACGTCTCGCTGGCCATCAATTCGGTCTCCGGCCGGTCGCAGAATCAGCTTCACATCCATATCGACTGCGTCCGCGGTGATATCCACGCTGCTCTCAAACAATGGGAGGCGTCGATCGGCGGCCGCTGGGCGCCCCTCGGTGCTCCGCTCGCCGGGCACGCGTACCTGGCCATGAAGGTGGCTGGCGCGGACCTCGACCACGTCAACCCCTTCACGCTGCTGGCCGACGGCGTGGCGGGCGCCCGGCAGGACATGGGACACCACACGCTCGTCGTCGTGGGGGCGACCTTCTCCGGCGGTCTCCCCGGGTTCATTATTCTTGACGACCACACGAATCCAACCGCGGGAGACGATGCGAGCGGCGAAGAGCTTCAGGATCACGCCTGCGGCATCGCCAAGTAACCGGGACAACCGGCATGACCGGCGCGCGACAAGATTGGGACCGGGAGGCCGACGTCGTGGTCGTGGGGTCCGGCGCGGCGGGCCTGTCCGCCGCCCTCGCCGCCGCGGCTGGAGGCGCCCGCGCGCTCGTGCTCGAGAAAGCGCCCGTGCTCGGCGGGACGACCGCCATGTCGGGGGCCGGCACGTGGATCCCGGCGAACCGACATATGCTCGCCGCGGGTCTGGCGGACTCGGAAGACGAGGTCCTCATGTATCTCCGCGCCGTCGCCCCGGAGGGCTGGCGAGACGTGGAAGAGTCCCTCTGGCGGGCGTTCGCCGGGGCCGCAGCCGAGGTGCTCACCTTTATCGAAACCCATACGCCGCTCGAATTCGAGCTCGTGCATCATCCCGATCCGTACGCGGAGGCGCCGGGAGGCAGGGCGCACGGCCGGATGCTCTCGCCTCGGCCGATCAGCCGCAACATCCTCGGGCCGTGGCGCGACCGCATTCGGCCGTTTACGGTGGGGCAACTCTTCACGTACCGCGAGATGGTGGTGGGACCCGTATTGTCCCGGCCCGTTGGGACGCTGCTACGGATGGCGCCGACGCTCATGTACCGGTGGCTCACCCGCCGCGTCGGCATGGGGAACGCGCTGGTGACCGGACTCGTCAAAGGCTGCCTCGATCACGGTGTCGAGATCATCGCCGAGGCCCGCGCGCACCGCCTGGTGACGGACGGCGGTGAGGGCCCGTGGGAGCGTGTCGCCGGGGTCGAGGCGGTCCGCCGCGGCCGGCCGCTCACCGTGAAGGCGAGCCGGGGCGTTGTGCTGGCCACGGGCGGGTTCGAATGGGACCCGGACCTCCGGGCGCGCTACTTCCCCGGGGAGGTCGGCCTGATCGGCAGCCCGCGGACGAACACGGGCGACGGCCAGCGGATGGCGGTGGCGGCGGGCGCCAAACTCGACCGGATGGACCAGGCGCTCATCTACTGCGTCCTGCCGATCAGGTACGAGGGCCACCGGCACGCGGTCCCAATCACCGACGTCTACGCACCGCACTGCATCCTCGTGGACCGCGCGGGCCGGCGCTTCTTAAATGAAGGCAGACCCAATCTCGGTGTGGTCATCGACGAGCGGGACCCGGCTACCGGGCTGCCGGTCCATCTGCCGGCGTGGCGAATCTTCGACACGCAATTCGCGCGAAAGAATCCGACGGTCATGCTGCTCGGCCGGATGGATCGCGGATGGCTCCGCAAGGCCCGGAGCGTGGCGGAGCTCGCAGGCACGATTAACTGCAATCCGGACGTGCTCACGGAGACGGTCGAGCGATTCAACCGGTTCGCCCGCACCGGCCGGGACGAAGACTTCCACCGCGGCGAGACCGCCTGGGAGAAATTCAACGCGCCGGACCCCGGTCCGGAAACGGGCGGGAACGGCGCGCTCGGCACGATCAGGATCCCGCCGTTCTACGCCGCGCCGTACGACCGTGCCATCCTGGCCACCAAAGGCGGCCCGCGCACCAACGAGCGCGGGCAAGTTCTCCGCGAGGACGGCAGCGTCATCGAAGGCCTCTACTGCGCGGGCGTGGCCATGGCCAACCCGATCGGGTCGAAAGCGGTCGGCGCCGGCAGTACGATCGGACCCTGCCTGACCTGGGGCTACATCTGCGGCCGCGATCTGGCGCGGGGACGCGCTGCGCCGAAAGGCGCGGCCGCCTCGACCGCGTAGACTGACGTACGCACCTTGGGCGGAAGGGGATGAAGATCCATGCTCATCGTCGACAGCCACCTGGACCTGGCGCTTAACGCGCTCCAGGGCAATCGCGACCTGCTGGAGTCGGCGTACACGGTCCGCGTGCTGGAGCGGTCGATGCGGGGCCCGGGACGCGCGCAGGGCACGGTCGGGTTCCCGGAGATGCGCCGCGGCAGGGTCGCGCTGTGCATTACCACCGTACTCGCGCGCTCCACCGGCCGCCCGGAGCCGCATATCGACTACCCGACGCCCGCGCAGGCGCACGGAATCGCGAAGGGCCACCTCGCCTACTACCACGCCCTGGAGCGCCAGGGACACCTCCGCATCGTGCGCGACGCGGCGCAGCTCGACGCGCACATGGCCGAATGGCGCGACTGGGACACCCGGCGTCCCGGCGACGAAGACGGCGCGACTCCGCCGCTCGGCGCGGTCATCACGATGGAGAGTGCGGACCCGGTCCTCGAGCCGGCGACGCTCGGCGAGTGGTGGAACGGCGGCCTCCGCCTTCTCGGCCCGGCGCACTTCGGCCCGGGCAGGTACGCGGGCGGCACGGGCTGCGAAGACGGATTGACCGATCTCGGCCCCGCGCTGCTGGCCGAGATGGCGCGCCTCGGGATCGCGCTCGACGTCTCGCACTTCTCGGACCGCGCGTTCTGGGAGGCGCTTTCGAAGTATGACGGCCCGGTGCACGCAAGCCACAACAACTGCCGGGCGCTCAACCCCCACCAGCGGCAGCTCACCGATGAGCAGATCCGCGCCGTCGTCGAGCGCGGCGGGGTCATCGGCATCGTCCCCGGCTGCTGGCAGCTCAAGCCCGGTTGGCGGAACGGCGACAGCAACGAGGGCGTGAGCCTCGCGGACGTCGTGCCGCACATCGACCGCATCTGCGAGATCGCGGGGAACGCGCGCCACGCCGGTATCGGCAGCGACCTGGACGGTGGGGTGGGCCGCGAAGGGTTCGCGCACGACCTGGACACCATCGCGGATCTGCAGAAAATCGCGGGCCTGCTCGCCGGCCGTGGGTACAGCGCCGATGACGTCGCGGCGATCATGCACGGCAACTGGTGCGGATTCCTCCGGCGCGCGTGGACCCCGTCTTCGCGGGGCGGTGCTGCCGGCGCGGCGGAACGCCGCTAGCCCGGACGGAAGCAGAGATGCCCACGGTTGTGTACGTCGCCAATGCCGACAGCCGCGAAATCTTTGTCGCGCACCTCGACAACGCGACCGGCGCGGTGGACGTGATTCAGCGGGCGCCGGTCCCGGGCGTGGTCATGCCGCTCGCGATCAGTCCGGACCGGCGGTTCCTCTACGCCTGCCTCCGTTCGGAACCGTTCTCGGCCGCGACCCTCAGGATCGATCCGGCGACCGGCGCGCTGAGTCTGCTCGCGACCGCACCGCTGCCGGACAACATGGCGTATCTGGCCGTCGACCGGACGGGGCGGTTCCTCTTCGGCGCGTCGTACTCGGGCGATAAAATCTCGGTCAACCCCATCGGCCGCGACGGGTTGGTGGGGGCCGCGCCGCTGCAGATCCTCGCGACGGACCGGCACCCCCACTCGATCATGACCGACCCGTCGAACAGCCACCTCTTCGTCCCGTGCCTCGGCGGTGACGTGATTTTGCAGTACACGTTCGACTCCACGACGGGACGCCTCACGCCCAGCGCACCGCGCGCCGCGGAGGCAGCACCGAAGGCCGGACCGCGCCATCTTGTGTTCCATCCGAATCGCCGGTTCGCGTACTGCACGAACGAGCTCGACGCGACGGTGGCAGCCTACCGCCTCGATGAAGCGGCGGGGACGCTCGGGCCGATCGGCGCATGGAGCCTGCTGCCGTCCGGCCATCGGGGCGGCGCGCCCTTCGCGGCCGCGGATATTCACATAACGCCGGACGGCCGCCGTCTCTATGCCTCCGAGCGGGCGTCGAACACCCTCTCTGGTTTCAGGATCGCCGCCGAAACCGGCGCGCTCGCGCCGGCGGGCAACGTTCCGACCGAGGACAAGCCGCGGGGCTTCAACGTCGATCCGCGGGGACGGTATCTCCTCGCGGTGGGGCAGGCATCGAACCAGATGACGTGCTACGCGATCGATCCGGACACCGGCGCCCTTGCGCCACGGCACCGCTACCCGATGGGCGAGAATCCCAACTGGGTTGAGATCCTCGATCTCCCCTAACGCTATCGCGCGTGGTATAGAGCGAGGGTGCGGCAGGGTCGCCGCACCCTCGCGATGGCGTAATTTAGACTCTACCGCGTCGCCGCGCGGCGCTACGGTCCGTAGTAGTAGTAATACGGACGCGAATAGTAAATGGTGTTGTCGGGCGGGTAGTAGTAGTTGTTGTAGGGATAGCCGTAGTACACCGGCGCCGCCGGAGCCGGACTATACACCGTCGCCGGCGGGTTCGTGCACGACATATACGACAACACCCCGAGCGAGACCGTCGAGCAGGACGTCTGGTACACCGGGGCCGGCGGATACGTGTAGTAATAGACAACCTGGGCCTGAGCGGGAAGCCCGCTCATTGCGATGAAAGCCGCCGCGATGAGCGCCAATGCCGCGCCGCGTACAATCACGTGCTTGGGATATCGAGTGCCAGCCACCATGATGGAGTCACCTCCTCTAGTGGTTTTTGGTGGCCTTCAACGATATTTTTTACCCCGGCGAAACTCGAGGGTATCTCGCGCACATTCATAGCGCATTCATAATTGAGGGCGCGGCGGTGTCGATTCCCCGCGCCGCCGAACGACTATTCGTCGACACAAATCGTGTGGAGGGAGTTGAGATGCAGAAGATCACGCCGTTCCTGTGGTTCGACGATCAGGCCGAAGAGGCCGCGCGCTTTTATACGTCCGTCTTCAAGAACTCGAAACTGGGAAACGTCAGCCGCTACGGAGACGCGGGGCCCGGACCGAAGGGACGGGTGATGGTGGCGCAATTTCAGCTCGAGGGACAGGACTTCTTGGCGCTGAACGGCGGTCCGCAGTTCAAATTCACGGAAGCCGTCTCGTTCGTCGTGAACTGTGAGACCCAGGACGAAGTCGATTACTTTTGGGAGAAGCTGTCCGAGGGCGGCCGCACCAGCCAGTGCGGGTGGCTGAAAGACAAGTTCGGACTGTCCTGGCAGATCGTGCCCACGGCAATAGGCAGCCTGCTCGGAGGCAAGGATCCGGCGAAGTCGCAGCGGGCCATGCAGGCCATGCTGCAGATGAGCAAAATCGATATCGCGGCCCTGCAGCGGGCATACGATCAGGGCTAGACTTCGCGTCCGCCCAGGGGCGTCGCTCGCCGGGAGTGAATCCCTCATCGACCGCGTCGGGCTCGGGAGGACAGACGACATGACCCTGCGGGGAGCGCACCTCGCGCTCCGTTGCCTCAAACTCGAAGGCGTCCGGCGGCTGTTCACGATCGTCGGCGATACCATTCTGCCGCTCTGCGACGCCGCGGTGGACGAAGGGTTGGAGCTCGTGGACACGCGCCATGAGGCGGCGGCGCTGCATATGGCGGACGCGTGGACGAGGGTGACCGGCGAGCCGGCAGTGGCGCTCGTGACCGGCGGCCCCGGCTTCGCCAACGCGATCTCGGCGCTGCCCCCGATCCATGCCAGCGAGAGTCCGGTCATTCTCCTGGCCGGGTGCGGGGAACTCGCCGAGCGCGGGATGTACGGGTTCCAGGAGATCGATCAGGTCGGGCTCGCCGCGCCCGCGACCAAGGGCTCCTGGATGGTGCTGGACCGGCGCCGCATCCCCGACATGGTCGCGACCGCGTTCCGCACCGCGCTCGAGGGGCACCGGGGGCCGGTGCATCTCACGATCCCGATCGACATCCAGGAAGAGCCGATCACCGACGCGGACCTGCCGAAATACTCGCCACGGGAATACCGTCACGCCGGCCGCGCCCAGGGCGACCCGGCCCTCGTTGGGGACGCGGTCGCGATCCTGCGCGGCGCGGAGCGGCCGGTCGTCATCGCCGCGAACGCCGCGCGGCCGTCCGTCTCGCGGCGGAGCCTTACCGAGTTCATCGAAGAGACGGGCCTGCCGTGCTTCACCGTCGACCAGGCGCGCGGCCTCCTCTCGGACGATCACCCGCTGTGCTTCGGCTACGCGGATCCGGCCCTCAACGAGGCCGCGAGGCATTTCCGCGAAGCGGACGCCGTTCTGCTGCTGGGCAAGCGCCTCGACCACCGGTACCGCTACGGGATGCCCCCGTTCTTTCATCCGGCCGCCAAGCTGATTCAGGCCGATCCCTCGCCCGCGGAGATCGGGCGGAACCGCGGCGTGCACGTGGGGATCGCCGGCGATCTCGGCGCGATCGTGGAGCAGATGACCGCCGCCGCGGCCGGAGGACGGTGGAACAGCGCCGCGGCTTGGCGGCAGCAGCTCGCGAAGACGCGGGACGCCCAGCGCCGCCGCTTCGAAGCGCTCGGCACGGACGAGGCGCCGCTTCACGCGATGAGGGTGCTGCGCGACGTCGACGCGGTCACGAACGACAACACCGTGCTCGTCGTCGACGGCGGTGACTTCGCGGGGTGGGGCCGCAGCTACCTCAAAGCCCGGAACCCCGGCGGGTGGCTGCGGCTCGGGCCGCTCGGACAATTGGGCTGCGGCATCCCCTACGCGATCGCGGCGAAGCTCGCGCGGCCGGAGGCGGACGTCCTGCTCCTCATTGGCGACGGATCGTTCGGATTCTACGGCATCGAGTACGACACGGCGGTCCGGCACGGGGCGGCCTTCACCGCGGTGATGGGCCACGACGCCCTGTGGGGGATCGACCGTAACTTTCAGCTGGCGTATTACGGCCGGGCGGTCGGGACGGAGCTGCGGCCGGCGCGCTACGACAAGATGGTGGATGCGTTAGGCGGGTATGGCGAGCACGTTGAGGAAGCGGCCGGCGTCGCGCCGGCGATCCGGCGGGCCCGCGAGTCGGGAAAGGCCTCGCTCGTGAGCGTGGCCATCCGCAACACGCCGTGCCCGCTCGCCGACGCGATGATGGCCCGGAAAGGCGCTAGGCCTTCGGCGCGATAAACTCGAACGACCGCCGCTGCTCCCGCTTGGAAAGCTTCCGGGTGTCCGGCATGGACGGGTCCCACGGAAACGGGCCCGCGGGCACGCGCTTGCGGGTCGCCCAGACCAATTCCATCTTGGTCGGCTTCGCGGTGCGGGCGCTGCCGGTTTGTCGCTGATCTCGTCTCATCTCATCATCCCTTTCCGCTGTTCGGAGGGTGGCTTCTCAGTGTAGCACAGGGTTCAGAACGCTGCGGCCGAAAGGGAGAAACGAGATGCCCGACCCCGTTCCCCCCGTTCCGACCGCGGCGGCCGCCGGCACGACCGTCCTCGGCGGCGATCTGCGCGTCGCGCGGCTCGGTTTCGGCGCGCTTCGCATCCTCGGACGCGGAGGTCTGGGACCGCCGCGTGACCGCGCCCGCGCCCTCGGCGTCCTACGGCGGGCGGTCGATCTCGGGATTACGCTCATCGACACCGCGGATTCGTACGGCCCGGGCGTCTCCGAAGAATTGATCGCCGAGGCGCTGCACCCGTATCCGGCGGGGCTCGTCATCGCGACGAAAGCGGGGTTCATCCGTCCGGGAGGGGCGTGGGTGGCGAGGGGCCGGCCCGCGCACCTGCGCGAGGCGCTGGAGGGCAGCCTCCGCCGCCTGCGGCTCGAGCGCATCGACCTCTATCAACTGCACACGGTGGACCCCAAGGTGCCGATCGAAGAGTCGGTCGGGACGCTCGCGGAGATGCAGGCGCAGGGCAAGATCCGGCACATCGGGGTCTCCAACGTCTCGGTCGAGGAACTGCGCCGGGCGCAGGCCGTCGCCCGCATCGTCTCCGTGCAGAACGAGTACAGCCTCGCCGAACGGGAATCCGACGACGTCGTCGACGTGTGCGCGCGCGAGGGGCTGGCCTTTCTGCCCTGGGCCCCACTGGCCGCCGCGCGGCGCGGTGGCAAGACGCTCGCGGCGAACCTCGCGAAGGTCGCGTTGAAACGGGCGGCCACCCCGGCGCAGGTGGCGCTCGCGTGGCTCTTGCGCCGCTCGCCCGCGGTGCTCCCGATCCCGGGCACCGGGTCGCCGGAGCATTTGGAGGAGAACGTGGCCGCGGCGGGGCTGCGGCTCAGCGACGAGGAATACGAGACCCTGGCCCGACTCTAGGCGAAGGCGGTGGTGTCCGGCATGATCACGGCGCGCGGCCAACTCGCGGCCTCGCTCGACGAGCTGTGCGCGGCGCAGCCGTTCGAGACCGGCTGGTATTTCAAGGATCTGCGCGGCGGCGCGTCGGCGAACCGGCGGGGCGACGTGGTGGTACCGTCGGCGAGCACGCGCAAAATCTCGATACTGATGGCGGCGCTGCGGGACGTCCACGCCGGGCGCCTCGCGCTCGATCAGCGGATTGCGATCGAATCACGGTACCAGATCAGCGACAGCGGCTGCCTGCAGCACTTCCGCCCCGGCTCGACGCTCACGCTCCACGACTTTCTCGTCATGATGATCATCGTGAGCGACAACGTGTGCACCGGCACGATCGCCGACCTGGTCGGCCTCGACCGGATCAACGAGCTCTGCCGCTCGATCGGCATGGCCGGCACGACCCACCGCGCCGGCATCCCCACCGAAGACTACCCGCTGATGCCGCCCGGCCAGGTCCCGCCGCACGACGTGGGCCGCCTGAACGCGACCACCCCGGCGGACGTCGGGCATCTGCTCGAGGCCATCCTGCGCGGCACGGAGGACGAGGCCGCCGCGGACCGTCTCGGTTCCACGCCGGCGCTCTGCCGGTACGCGATCGATATCCTGAGCTGGCAGAATCTGATCGCCCGCCTGCCCGCGCTGCTGCCGACCGGGACCAAGGTGGCGCACAAGACCGGCACCGGGGGCAACGCCGTGTGCGACTGCGGCATCATCTTCCAGAACGACCGGCCGCTGTTCGTCCTGACCGTCTACACCTATCCCGTGCCGCGCGTGCTGGCGAACGGCGAACCGGGCAAGGCCGTCGCGACCGCGCACATCGCGCGGCTGAGCCGGACGTGTTGGGACGCTCTGGCCGCACCATCGTAACGTAGTCACCGCACCCCGTCACCGTGCCTTGCAGCGGCGCACGGTGTACGTGACCCAGAAGACGTTCCATGCGACCAGCATCATGCCGGCGACCGCCAGCCGCGCCACGTCGACGATGGGCTTCACCTTCGTCCCGTCGGGGCCGACCTCGAGCACCGCCACGGGCCTCACCGACACCCGTCCGCCGCCGCCCCCGCCCGCGCCGCTGGGGCCGGACTTTTCCCCGCCGCCGTCTTTCGCATCGCCGCGCCCGCCGCCGAACCCGAAGCCGAACGACACCTTCGCCACGGGAATGATCGTGCGGCCAGCGACCTGATACGGCTCGCCGAACACCGTCTTCACCGTGGCCCGCTCGTGGATCTCGCCGAACCGGTTCAGGATCTCCTCGAACATGATGGGCCTCCTCGGCGGCGCCGCGCGCCGCTCGCTTCCATAGTACGCCTCGAAACCGCGGCGCGAACGTCGCGGCGTTCCGAGCAGGTCAACGCAAGAAATATTCCGAACCGATCGAGGCACGTTTCGCATCAACGCACATACCGGAGGGTCCTGAATGACAGACAGGTCCGAGAGCAGTGGCGGCACCGTGGACGAGGCCGCGGTCCGGGAGTTGAGAGGACAGCTCGCCGGCGACGTCATCGTCCCGGACGACGACGGCTACGACGCCGCCCGCGCGGTGTGGAACGGGTACATCGACAGGCGGCCCCGCGTCGTCGTCCGGTGCCGGGGGGTCGCCGACGTTCTTGCCGCCGTCCGGTTTGCCCGGGCGCAGACCTTGCTAACGGCCGTTCGCGGCGGAGGGCACAACGTCGCCGGCTTCGGTACATGCGATGGAGGAATCGTGATCGACCTGGCTCCCATGAAGGGGGTGCGGGTGGACCCGGAGGCGCGGACGGCACGCGCGCAGCCGGGGCTTACCTGGGGCGAGTTCGACCGCGAAACGCAGGCCTTCGGCCTCGCGACGACCGGCGGGCTCGTGACCACAACCGGGATCGCGGGATTCACGCTCGGCGGCGGCATCGGATGGCTCATGCGAAAACACGGTCTCACCATCGACAATCTGATCTCCGCCGACGTCGTGACCGCGGACGGCCGGCTCGTGACCGCGAACGCCGCGAGCCATCCCGATCTCCTTTGGGCCCTGCGGGGCGGCGGCGGGAACTTCGGCATCGTGACCTCGTTCGAATACCGGCTCCATCCGGTGGGCCCCATCGTGGTGGGCGGCGCCGTCTTCCATCCGGCCGAGAAGGCCCGCGAGGTGCTGCGCTTCTACAACCGGTGGGTCGCCACGCTGCCGGACGAAATGACGTCCATGGCGGCGTTCATCACCGCCCCGCCCCTGCCGTTCATCCCGCAGTCGCTGCACGGAACGCCGATGCTCGCGGTCGCCGTGTGCTATGCGGGGCCCGTGGAGGACGGACAGCGGGTGGCGCAGCCGCTCGTCTCGTTCGGGCCGCCCGCGGTGGCGCACGTCGGGCCGGTGCCGTATACCATCCTCCAGGGCATGTTCGACGCCAGCGCGCCGCGCGGGATCCATTCGTACTGGAAGACGCACTATGTGGCGGACCTCTCGGACGCCGCGATCGACGCGCTGACCGCGGAGACCGCGAAGATGCGTCCGCTGTCGCCGTTTACGACGCTCCACATCCACCATCTCGAGGGCGCGGTGAGCCGCGTGAATCCCGATGCGACCGCTTTCCGGCACCGCGCACCGCGCTACGCGATGAACGTCGTCGGTCTATGGACCGCCGCCGAACCGGCGGAGCCGCACATCGCGTGGGTGCGCCGGACGTTTGACGCCGTGCAGCCGTTTGCCACGGGCGCCCCGTACCTCAACTTTCTCGGCGACGAGGGGGCCGATCGTGTGCGCGCGGCGTACGGGTCCGAGACCTACGATCGGCTGGCGAAGATCAAGGAACGGTACGATCCGGCGAACTTCTTCCGGGTGAACCAGAACATCCGGCCCGCGGCGCCGGCGCGCGCGTAAGCAGCCCAGGAAGTTCTTGACACCGGGCCGTCCGCGGCCTATCTTATTGGTAACCGAATGGTTACCAATCAGCGGACCCCTCGTGATGTCGTGTTTCGGGCGCTGGCCGACCCGACCCGCCGGAGAATCCTCGGCCTCCTGCGCGGCGGCCGCCGGACGGTCGGGGAGCTCGCGGGGCATTTTCGGACGAGCCGGCCTGCGATCTCGAAGCACCTGCGGGTGCTGCGCTCCGCGGGCCTGGTGGTCACCCGCCGGGACGGTACCGCGCGGATCTGTCAGTTGAACGCCGCACCGCTGCGCACGGTCGGCGCGTGGCTCCAGGACTATCAGGCGTTCTGGGGCGAGAGGCTCCGCAATCTCAAGCAGTACGTGGAGGAGACGCGATGAGTGCAACGCGGGCAGACGACACCATCGTCGAGGAAATCACGATCAAGGCGCCGGCGGACCGGATCTTCGAGGCGCTGACCAACCCCGAGGAATGCATGAAATGGTGGGGGTACAAAGGGCAGTTTGAAACGACGCACATAGAGTCCGACCTCCGCCCCGGCGGCCGGCGGGTGATGCGCGGCACCGGCATGGGCGGGCGGCCGTTCACCGTCACCGGCGTGTACCGCGAGATCGAGCGACCGCGC
This sequence comes from bacterium, assembly GCA_035308905.1. Classification (NCBI taxonomy): domain Bacteria; species bacterium. The sequence continues at coordinate 60,910 of DATGFS010000022.1, forward strand.
CTCCTCGTCTTCACGTGGCGTCCCGACTGGCAGGGAGACGACACCGAGAGCGTGGTGCGCTGGGATCTGGAAGAAAAGGCCGGGGTCACGACGGTTCGTGTGACCCACTCGGGGCTTGCGACCGAGAGCTCGCGCACCAGTCATCGCGGCTGGCCGAACATCCTCACCTGGCTGCGGTCGCACGTCGAACGCGCGGGGTAGCACACATGAAGGCAGCGAGAGAACCATCCGTAAGAGGCCGCGGCGGCTACGGCGCCGTCACGGGCCACAGCACGAGCGCGTTCGCGATCTCCCGGCCGGGTCGCACGAGGTAGTTGCCGGCGCAGATGAGACTGCTCGAGGCGTTGTCGTCGAGATTCATCGCGTCCCACGCGCCGAGGCGCCGCGCTGCCTCGGCGGCCTCCGGGATCGTGGCGCCGCTCACGACGGCGAGCAGGACCTGCCGGTCCGACGTGTAGCCGATCAGCGAACGCGTGCCGCGGTATGCGGTAATTTTGGGATCGTGGAAGCCCTCGGCCACGGCGTCGGAAACGACGGCGCCGTGGTCGACCAGCCTCGGCCCGGCGCCCAGGCTGAAGCGGGTGCGAAGCGGCTCGCCGTCCTGCACGGCGCGGTAGTCGATGCGCTGCCCGATCCGGAACTTCCAGCCGAGGACGCCCACCTCCCGGCCCATCAGCGCCAGCACGAAGCCGTCCTCGGGAATGGGGGCGTCGCGGTACTGCTCGATCGAGACCACCCAGCCGCGGTGGGCCGTGATCGCAAGATCGGCCCGGAACCCGAGGCTCGGACCGCGGTCCCGTGTATAGATGAAGGCGCCGGTCGCGGCCGTCGGGGTTTGGTTGAGATTGTAGGCGTACCAGTTGTCCGGGTAACTCTCGCGGCCGTCGAGGGAGCCTCGGATCTGCAGGCGGTCACGGGCCATCCGCATGCCGCCGTTGTCGAAGACGTCGAGCCGGGTGCCGAAGTCGCCGAGGTGCAGGAGCCGCCCGTTGACGACGAGCGTGCCGTAGGGCTCACGCGTCTCGCCGGCGTACGCGGCGAAGAAGGTTCCGTTGATGGCGCAGGCCGCGCCGGACGACTGCGCGATCGAGGCGAGCCACGCGTTGTCGCCGACGCGGCTGCCGGCGAGCGCCACGCCGAGGCGGTAGCGCGACAACGGCGCGTGGACCACGATCGCGGGCAGCGCCCGGCCGCCCACGCTGACGGACGTGCGATCGTAAGGCGCGGGGAGCGCGGGCGCGGCGCCCGGCAGGACGGCGACGATCGCAATTGTCAGCGCAACGGCGGCGCCTCGCGCGTGCGGCGCGAGGCGCCCGAAGATAGTAACGTGGTCAGGCCGGCGCGAGCCGGCACGTTCCCTCCGAATTGTGCGCTCCCCCCGTTCCCTTACTGCCTGATGCTTGTTATGCCCGCCTGGGCCTGATGTCGGCCCCCGGCGGCCGGTCCGAGGACTCGCTCAGGACTCTCTGACGCGCGCCGCCGTGATCGCGTCCGCCAGCGAGTCGAACACCGGCAGCGCGGAGGCGATGTCCATCGCCGCGAGCACCGGACGCATCGGCGCCTCCGGGCCGACGACCAGCAGCAGCATGCACCGCATCGTCGCCAGCCGCTGTCCCGTCTGCAGCAGCGCCCGCAGGCCCTGGCTGTCGAAGTAACGCACCGGCGTCAGCGACAGCACCACCGCGCCGCGCCGGGCCTGCCCGCAGGCGTCCTGGACCATCGCCTTGAAGCGGCCGACGTTGTCGAGATCTACGTCGCCGGAGAGCTCGACCACCGGCACGCCGTCCACGACGCGCGTCCTCCAGTTCTGCCAATCCCCGGCCGCCCGGCCGGACCGGGACGCGCTTCCTACACGACGCACGATCGGCGCCGAGGGTTCCTTGGGAAGGGCCTGCGTGGGCGCGGACTCCGCGCCGGGCGCGCCCGTCGTTTTGGTCGGCAGCGGGATGGCGAACGTGACCGTCGTGCCCGCCGGCGTCGTGACGATGTCCACTTCTTCGGCGAGCGCACGGATCAGATCGAGGCCGCGCCCGCCCGTGTTGTGGGCCCGCTCCGGCCGCCACCTGCCGCGGTCGTGGATCTCGACACGCAGCATGCCCTCCTGCGGCGCGGCGCGCAGCACCACCGTGCCCGGCACGGCGCCGTAGGCATGCTCGATCGCGTTGTTGACGGCCTCGCCGGACGCGATCATCAGCGCGGAGACGGTTTCTTCGTCGAGCTGGAGCCCCCGGCTCATCTGCCGCAGCGCGTGCCGCATCAACCGGAGGCTCGACGGCAGGGCCGGCAGCATAATGTCGAGCCGGTCCACCGGATGCGGGTCCACCGCGAGAATCACGATCGCGATGTCGTCGGGCGCCGTTTGGCCCACCATGCGCGAGAGGATCGTGCGGGCCGCGTCGGGTGAGCGCTCCTGGGCCTCGCGCGCGACCGCGTCGAGCAGCGCCGCCTGCCCGTAGGCCGGATCGCGCGTCGACTCGATCAACCCGTCGGTGTGCAGCACGAGCAGCGACCCCGGCGGCAGCTCGACCGCCCAGGAAGGCGCGGCCGGCGCGTCCAGGAAGCCCAGCGGGAGGCCGCCGGACGGCAGGAGGCGGACGCCGAGCGCATTCGCCACGATCGGCGCGGGGTGTCCCGCCGTCGCGTACGCGAACCCGCCGGTCACGGGATCGAAGATCCCGAAGATCGCCGTGGTCATGCCCTCGTGCCCGTGGCTGAGCCGGATCACCTGGCTCGCGATCGCGAGGACTTCGGCCGGCAGATGCCCCTCCAGGGCCGCGGCCCGGACGGCCTGACGCACCTGGCCCATCACGACCGCGGCCTCGAGGCCGCGGCCCACCACGTCGCCGATCGCCAGCGCGACTCGCCCGTCGGGGAGCCGGAAGACATCGTACCAATCGCCGCCGATGCTCGGTTCCTGCGCGCTCGGCACGTAGACCGCGCGCAGCCGAAGCCCGGGGACTTCGGGCATCCCCGCCGGCAGCAGCGCGCGCTGAAGCGTCCCCGCGGTTTGGTGCTCGTGGGCGTAGAGGCGTGCGCGCTCGAACGCCTGCGCGCACTGCCTGCCGAGCGTGAGCAGAAAATCCGCTTCGTCGCCGTCGAGCCGGCGCGGCGGGGCGAAGTGCAGCGAGAGCGCGCCCGCTACCGTGGTTTCAAGCGTGAGCGGCACCACGGCGCCGGCGCCCTCCCGGATCCCGTCCGGCAGCCCGTCGCGATCGCCCCGATGGCCCTCCGTCTCCACGCCCACGTCGTGCCACATCACCGCGCCGGTCTTCACCGCCTGGTCGAGATGCCGATCCTGCCCCGGCGCGACGCGCCGCCACCGCTCCACGAACTCGTCCCCATACCCCATCGTCGCGATCAGATCAAAGGTTCCATCCTGGGTCGTCAGCCACAGCGCGGCGGCCGCCGCGCCCAACCCCGCGGTCGCGCGCTCCACGACGGCGTGGGCGACCTGGCTCGGTGTCACGGCGCCCGAGAGCGCGGCCGTCACGTCGACGAGCAGCTGCTGGCGCTGTTCGAGACGCAGCCGGCTGGAAATATCACGCGCAATCGTGGACGCGGCGATGATGCGCCCGGCGCCGTCTCGAATGGGCGAGATCGTCAGCGCCACGTCCACGCGGCTGCCGTCCTTCCGCACCCGGACGGTCTCGAAGCGCGAGATCGTCTCGCCCCGGCGCAGGCGCGCCATGATCGTCGGAATCTCATCGGGCCGCTCCGGCGGCACAAGCGTCGCCACCGGCCGCCCGACGATCTCTTCCGCGGTGTATCCGTACAGCCGCTCCGCGCCGAGATTCCAGGAGAGAATGACGGCGTCCATGCTCTTGCTGAAGATCGCGTCGTCGGACGATTCGACGATGGCCGCGAGATGCGCGGTCGCATACTCGATCCTTCGGCGCTGCTGCTCCCATTCGCGCGCGCGCGCAAAGCCTTCCGCCGCGCCGAACGCGGTGATGGCAAACAGCGCCAGCGTCGGCAGGGTCGCCGTGACCGCGGGCCATGAGTCCGTCGCCGGCAGCAGGTAGGCCCAGACTGCGACGGTGGCCAGCAGCGCGGTCCACAGACCGATGCCGCGGCCTGCCCGGTAGGCAAGCGCGGCGATCAGCGGGATGAACAGGAACAGACCGGGCGCCACGATCGCCTGTGAGCGCACCGAGACGGACCGCAGCGCGATGCCGATGAGCGTGACGGCGGCCACCAGCGCGGCCGCGAGCGCCATCTCGACCGACATGAGGCCGGGCCGGCGCGGAGGCACCGGTGCTACGACCCCACCCGGAGGCCGGCCGGGGCGACCGTTTTCGACCGAGGATTGTGACGCCACGGATGTACCCGATATCTACCCGACTTCGGGGGGCGGCCAACGTCTGCGGGCAGGCCTCGCGGCGGATCCGCGCGGCGCCGGAGGGCGAGGAACTGCCCGGCGGGACGCCGAACCGTGGCGTACCGGGCACAGCAGGACCTGTTCCGCTGTGCCCGCCGCGCCACATTTCGGCACAGGAGGCGGATGCCCGTGCGCATGCTTCGCGTGACGGCCGCAGCGGCGGCCGCGATCGGTCTCGTGTTCGGCTTGTTCCCGGCAATCTCACCGACCGGCGCGGCCGGGTTCAAGACGGTGATCAGCTTCGGCGTCAACCGCGCGGCCGACGACCTCGACCCCGTCACCCAGGACGCCAACCCGAACATCTGGGCGTACATGCAGATCTATCAGCAACTGTTGCGGGTGAACGCCGCGGGTGACGGGTTCGTGCCGGATCTCGCGACGAGCTGGAAGGTCTCCGCCGACGGGAAGATCTGGACGTTCAAGCTGCGGCCGGACGCGGTGTTTTCCACCGGTGAGCCCGTGACGTCGGCCGACGTCGTGTGGACGTTCCAGCGGGCGCACGATCTCGACGGCCCGTGGCAGTGGGCGCTCGAACCGATGCAGGCGATCACGGCGTTGGACGCCCACACCGTGGCCATCACGCTGAAGGAGCCGTTCGCGCCGTTCCTCTCCGACGTGTCGCTCTTCTCCAACAGCATCGGCTCGGTCAAGGCGTTCAAGTCGGCGTCCCACGAGGAGATCTCGAACCACCCGATCGGCTCCGGCCCCTACATGCTGGTCGACTGGAAGAAGGGCGAGCAACTGACAATGCGGGCCAACCCGCACTACTACACGCGGGGCCTGCCGCGGACGCCCGAGCTGCGGATCATCTACATTCCCGACGACAACACGCGCACCATCGCCCTGCAGTCCGGGCGCGTGGACGGCATCGACTACCCGCCGTTCTCGCTGCTCTCGGCGCTGCGCGGCGATCCGCGGATCGAGGTCCAGCTCAATCCGTCGACCGCGGTCCAGCACGTTCTGCTGAACGTGTCGAAGGCGCCGCTCAACAACGTCAAATTGCGGCAGGCGCTCTCGTACGCCACCGACCGCGCCGGCATCGTGAAGGCCGTCCTGTACGGAAACGGCACGCCGGCGACGTCGTTCCTGCCGATCACGACGCCGTTCTTCGACAAAGGGCTGAAAGCGTACACCCTGGACCTCAACAAAGCGCAGGCGCTGCTCCGGGAGGCCGGCGTCGGCAGTTCGGTCACCCTGCACGCGATGGTCCAGTCCGGCAACGCGGACGCGCAGACTGCGACGACACTGCTCAAGGCGATGTGGTCCAAGATCGGCGTCAACTTGGAGATCGAGCCGCTCGACCGCGCCGCGGCAACGCAGCGCATGCGCAACCTCGACTATCAAGTGTACGTCGGCGGATGGACGAACGACGTGCCCGACCCGTCCGAACTGGCGGCGTACGAGTTCGACTACGTCACCGCCAAGTCGTACCACACCGGCTATCAGTCGGCCGCGATGACCGCGCTGATCAAACAGGGCGAGCGGGAACTGGACACGGCGAAGCGGCGCCAGATCTACTATAAGATGCAGGAACTGGCGATCGCCGACGCGCCGCTGATTTGGCTCTACTACGCGCCGTACACGGACGCCCTCAATAAGAACATGAGGGGCTTCGTCCAGCTGGCCACGGGCCCGTGGATCTTCACCAACGTGAGCGTGACACAATAGCGGGCCGGCGCCACACCGGACTCTAGGCACCCGGCGTCCCGGAAGCGGCACATGATGCGCTACGCACTCGGGCGGATCGGCCAGATGGTGCCGATCGCGCTGCTCGTCACCGTGCTGATCTTTCTGCTGATCAAGCTGGTGCCGGGCGACCCCGCCTCCGCGATCCTCGGCGACCGAGCTACCGACGCGTCGGTGACGGCGCTGCGGCATCAGTGGGGTCTCGACCGGCCAATCTGGCAGCAGTATGCGATCTACATGCGGAATCTCGCGACCGGCAACCTCGGCCAGTCGCTGCGCTACCAGACGCCGGTGATGTCCATGCTGCCGCGGCGGACGGGCGTCACATTCTTTCTGATCGTCTACAGCCTGATCTTGTCGGTGCTGATCGCGGTGCCGCTGGCACTCCTGGCCGCGCTCTACCGCAACCGCTGGCCGGACCAGGTGATCCGCGCCTTCATGGCGGTGCCGCTCGCCTCGCCGGCGTTCTGGATCGGGATCCTGCTGCTGATCGTCTTCTCGTTGAAGCTGCGGTGGCTGCCCGCCGAAGGCTACGGCGAGGGATTTGCGGACAACCTGCAGCACCTCTTCCTGCCGGCGCTGACCCTGTCCTACGCGTTTGCGTCCGTTCTGAACCGGAATTTAAGGTCCTCGCTGATCGATGTGCTCACGACGACGTACGTGGATTTTGCGCGGGCGAAAGGCCTGCGCGGCCGGGCCGTCCTCTTCGGCCACGTGCTGCGCGCCGCGATGCTTCCGATCGTCACGCTCGTCGGCGTCCGCATGTCCTACGCGATCGGCGGCTCGGTCGTGATCGAGATCGTCTTCGCCATCCCGGGGCTCGGCTCGTGGATGGTGGATTCGATTCTGTCGCGCGACTACGTCGTCGTGCAGACGCTGACGCTGATGTTCGCGCTCGGCACGATGCTGATCAACCTGACCACCGATCTCGTGTACCCGCTGTTCGATCCGCGGGTCCGCGTGGGGTGAGGACGGGCGTGTGAGCGCGGATGCGGGGACGACCGCGGCCGTCGGGACCCTCGCCGGGGCCCGCCCGGGACGCATCCGGCTGCCGCTGGGGATCGTCATCGGGGGGATTATGCTGCTCGCGCTCACCGGCGCGACCGTGCTGGCGCCGGTGCTGCTCCCGATCGACCCCAACGCGCAGGACCTCAACGCGATGCTGCGGCCGCCGTCGGCCGCCCACCCCTTCGGGACCGACAACTACGGCCGGGACGTGCTGACGCGCGTCCTCTACGGGGCCGGCATCGATCTCCGGATCGGCGTGCTCGCGGTCGTCTTTCCGTTCATCTTCGGCTCGCTGGCCGGCGCTTTCGCCGGCTATACCGGCGGGTGGCCCGACATCGTGATCATGCGCGCCGTCGACGTGATCACGGCGGTTCCGTTCACGGTGCTCGTCATCGCCATCGTCGCGTTTCTCGGGCCGGGAGAAACGAACATCCTCATCGCGATCGGCGCCGTCGGGTGGATCGTCTTCGCCCGGCTCGTCCGCGGGGAGGTGCTGCGCGAAAAAAACCTCGAGTACGTCGCCGCGCTGCGCGCGTTCGGCTTCGGCCGGTCGCGCATCGTCTTCCGGCACATTCTGCCCAACGCCATCGCGCCCGCGGTCACCTACCTCGCCTCCGACATCGTGCTCGTGATTCTCACCGCGGCCTCGCTCGGCTTCCTCGGGCTCGGGGTGCGGCCGCCCGCGCCGGAGTGGGGCCTCATGATCGCGGAGGGCCGGACGTTCATGTACACAGCGTGGTGGGTCGCGACGATCCCAGGCTTCGCCTGCATGTTCGCCGGGATCGCCTTCATCCTCGTGGGCGACGGCCTCTCCGATCTGCTGCGCGTTCGCGGCCAGTGACCGAACCCGCCCTCGCGGTCGAAGACCTCCGGCTCGAGATCCCCACCCGCCGCGGCATCGTCCACGCGGTGCGCGGCGTCAGCTTCTCCGTACAGCCGGGCGAGACGTTCGCCCTCGTCGGCGAATCGGGATCCGGCAAGACCATGACGTGCCGCGCGATCGTGAAATTGCTCCACCCGCCGGCGCGGATCACCGGCGGCGCGGTCCGGTTCGAGGGCCGCGATCTGCTCCGCCTCTCCGAGCGCGAGCTCGAGGCCGTCCGCGGACGCGGCATCGCGATGGTGTTCCAGGATCCGATGACGGCGCTCAACCCCGTGCTCACGATCGAGCGGCAGATCGGCGAAGCGCTGACCGGCGGACCGGCGGACCGGAGCGAGCGGCGCCGGCGGATCGTCAACCTGCTGCGCCAGGTCGGCATCCCGGACGCGGAGCGCCGGCTGCGCGCGTATCCCCACCAGCTGTCGGGCGGCCAGCGGCAGCGCGTGATGCTGGCCGTGGTGCTCGCGCGGCGCCCCGTCGTCCTGCTCGCGGACGAGCCGACGACCGCGCTCGACGTCACGATCCAGGCGCAGATTCTGCGGCTGCTTGCCTCGCTGCAGCAGCAGTTGGGTATGGCGCTCATTCTCGTGACGCACGACCTCGGCGTGGTCCGCCAGGTGGTGCATCGCGTGGCCGTGATGTACGCGGGCCAGATCGTGGAGACGGCGCCCACCGCGGAGCTGTTCGCGCACCCGCGCCACCCGTACACCGCCGGCCTCATCGCGTCCGTGCCGAGCATGAATCGGGACCGGCCGCTGGTTCCGATTTCCGGCGCGCCGCCGGATCTCGTGGGGCTCGGGGAAGGGTGCGCCTTCGCGCCGCGCTGCCCGCTCGCCGCCGCGGAGTGCCGGCGCGGCGAGATCCCGCTGCGCGAGGTCGGCCCGGGGCGCCTCAGCCGGTGCCTGAAAGCGGAGATGGTGGGAGCGGCCGTTGCCGTCTGAGCCTCTGCTGCGCGTCCGCGACCTCGTCAAGCACTTCCCCCTGCCCCGGTCCGTGCTCGACGTCGTGGCCGGGCGGCCGCTCGAAGCGGTACGCGCCGTCGACGGGGTGTCCTTCGACGTCGCGCGGGGGACCACGCTGGGACTGGTCGGCGAGTCCGGCTGCGGCAAGAGCACGCTCGGGCGCTGCCTGCTTCGCCTCTACCAGCCGGACAGCGGCGCCGTGTGGTATGGCGACGTCGACCTCACCCGTCTCGACGAGCATGGGCTCGCGCCGTTCCGGCGCCGGATGCAGGTGGTGCTGCAGGACCCCTATTCGTCGCTCGACCCGCGGCAGACCGTGGGCAGCGCGCTCACCGAAGTCCTGACCGTACACGGGGTCGGCACGCCGGCGGACCGCCCGTCCCGCGTGGCCGCGCTGCTGGCGCTCGTGGGTCTCGGCGCGGCCGACGCCCACAAATATCCCGGGGAGTTCTCCGGCGGCCAGCGGCAGCGCGTCAGCATCGCGCGCGCGCTCGCGGTCGGCCCGGAACTGCTGGTTGCCGACGAGCCCGTCTCCGCGCTCGACGTGTCGATCCAGGCGCAGATCCTGGCCCTGCTGCTCGACCTGCGCACAACCCTCGGCCTGACGATGATCTTCATCTCCCACGATCTGCGCGTGGTGCGGTATCTCAGCGATCAGGTCGCCGTCATGTACCTCGGCAAGATCGTCGAACAGGCGCCGGCGAGCGCGCTGTTCGCCCGGCCGCTGCATCCGTACACGCTCGCGCTGCTGTCGGCGATCCCGGAGGTGGAAGCGCCGTCCCGCCAGACCATCGAGATCGAGGGGGAGCCGCCGAGCGCCGTGCATGTGCCGGAGGGATGCCGGTTTCATCCGCGCTGCCCGTGGCGGACGGAGCGCTGCCTGCACGAGGCGCCGGTGCTGCGCGCGCTCGAGTCGGGCCACCTGGTCGCCTGCCACGAGGCAGAACGTCACGCGGAGGCCGCGCCGACAGCCTAGGACTTGCAGGCCTGTGCTACAATCGTCCTTACCATGTTGACCGAGCCCGGCACCGGCACGACGCGCCACTGCGATACGTGCGGCGCGGCACGCGAGCCGTTCTTCGACAGTCCATGCGAAGACCCCGTCGCCTGGCTCTGCCCGTCGTGCCGCACCGTCGAAATGGAAGTCCCGCGCGCGTCGCTCTCGCCCGAGGCGCGGCGCGAACTCGCGGCCCTGGAGGCGTTCATGCAGGCCGGCGCTCCGGCCGCATCGGCCGGGACCGCGGCGGCGTCCGCATCCGGCGCGCCGGCGGCCGCCGGTCCGGCCCGCGCACGTGAGCGGGCGCGGGCGGCCCTGGGGGCGTCGCGCGAGCTCCCCGTCGACGTCCGGAAGGTCGCTGAGCACCTCGGGTTCCCGGTGCAGGAACGTGCGCTGCCGCCGGGCCAGCGCGGCACGATCGGACGCGACGGCGGCCGCGTCGTAATCGCCATCTCCTCGCGGGGCGGCTATACCGACGCGGAGCTGCGGTGGATCATCGCCGAGGAGCTCGGCCACGCGGCGCTCGGGCACACCGCCCTCGTCGCCAGCAGCGCGCCCGGGGCGGGGCCGGCGATCGCGGAGCCGCGGCGGCGCGAGGAAGAGCGCGAGGCGCGGGCGTTCGCGGCCGAGGTCCTGATGCCGGAAGAGAAGGTCCGCGCGCGCTTCGCGGAGCTCGCGCCGCGGATCGACCAGACGCTCGGCATGCGCCAGCGGGAGACCGAAACCGACGACGTGGTGCACCTGCTCGCGCGGATGTTCGGCGTCACGCCGACCGCGCTGCGCCGCAGACTCGAGGAACTCGGCCTGCTGCGCTGATCCGCCCGCGGCGGCCGGAATCGGAACAGCAACGGGGACGGGCCGGGGCGAATGCCCCGGCCCGTCCCCGCGTCACACACCCCTTCGTTGGATCGTCGAGACGGCGGCGCTACCCGTGCGCCTCGGTTGTCACGCCGCGCGAAGGTGCCGGAGCCACAGCCATGCCGCGTGCAGCGCGCGCAGCGCCGCCTGCAGCTGCGTGTCCTGACCCCGCTCCATGTCCGCCACCGTCAGCGTCACCGGCACCTCGGGGGTGATCCCGACCGCCTCGACCGCGCTGTTCTTGGGCGTCTGAATCCGCTCCACCGTCACCGACATCCCGCCCTCCGGCAGCGGCACGGTGACCGACCCGCCGAGGGCACCCGCGGTCTTCTCGCCGATGATCGTCCCGCGGTGGTAGTCCTTGAAGGCGCCGGCGAGGATCTCCGAGGCGGACGCGGACTGACCGTCCACCAGCACGACGAGCGGCGTCTTGACGAGCGGCGAGGAGCCGCTCGCGCGCAGCACGCTCGGCTGCTCACCGCGCTCGGTGATACGCGCCAGCACGGTGCGGCTCGGCAGGAAGATCCCCCCCACGCTGGCGGCCTCGATGATCAGTCCGCCGGGATTGCCGCGCAGGTCCAGGATCGCGGACTTGATCTGCCCCTCGTGCTCCAACGTCGTGATGGAGTCCCGGAGGCTCCGCCCGGCGCCCTGCGAGAACCCGAAGACCTTGAGGTACGCGACGCCCGGCGATGCGAATCGCGCCTCGACCGGCGGCACGCGGATCGCGGCGCGAACGACGGAGATCGGCATCGTCCGGCCCGCGCGCTGGATTACCAGCGACGCGGTGGATCCCGCCGGCCCGCGGATCATCTGACTCGCGTCGACGACGTTCACGTCCTTCAGCGGCTTGCCGTCGACTTCCATGATCCGATCAAAGCGGTGCACCCCCGCGGCGGCCGCCGGCGACCCGGGGAACACGTCTTCGACGAAGATCCACGCGGCGCCGGCCGCGTCCTTGCGCGAGACGATCGTGACGCCGATCCCGGTGAAGCCCGGGTTGCCGGAGATCTGCCGCCGGCTCTCGCGAAGCGCGGCGGGGTCGAGGAAGAAGGTATGGCTGTCGTGCAGCGACGCCAGCATGCCCGCGGTCGCCGTATAGGCGAGCTCGGTCTCCGGCATCACGCCCGTCTGCGCCGCCTTGGCGAACTCCGTTGAGAACTGCGCCGAGGCGTCGGACGGCGGCGTCGTGGCGGGGATGTCCGGCAGCGCGTCGGCGCCCAGGTTCGTGGCCTTTCGCAAGATCACGATCGCCGCGTTGAGCAGGGTCACCGGCTGAACCTGGTCGACGTAGTCTTCCTGCAGCACGCGGATGGCCGCGAGCACGAGCGACCCGTCGGCGGCGGAGGCGCGCTGGATCTGGGTGAACGGCGCGATGAGCAACGCGGCCACCAGCAAGGCCGCCAGCAATGGCCGCAGCGGCGAACCGTGGGACGGTTTCATAGACAAACTCCTTCCGTTATTGGCGCGCCAGGCGCGCATGCAAAGGAGACATCAAATATTGGCTTGCCCATATTACCATAGCGATAAACCGCGCAAGAAGTTCCGCAATTCCGGGCCGCGCGGGGGCCCCGCACCCGCCGGATTCTACCGGTCGGGATAGCCGGGCGGCACCAGGGCCGCGTGGACCAGACGCACCAGCGACGTGATGTCGAACACCGGCAGTCCGGTCGCCTGGCGGATCGCCGCCGCGTACGGCGGCATGTTCGTGCACTCGAGGACGATCGCGCCGACCTCGGGATGGCGTTCGACGAGATCGCGCGCCGCCTCGACGTGCTCACGACGCGCGGCCTCGACGTCGAGCTCGAGCTCGTTGTCGAGCAGCACCGGCGTGAAGGCGTGGCCCTTTTCGAGGCCGGCGACGACGACGGGGACTTCTTCCGTGATGCCCATCTCGGCGAGGTGCCGGGGCCCGAGCGCGCCGCCGTCCACGGTGAGGATGCCCACGGCGCGGTCGGGCCCCAGCATGCGGGCCACCATCGGCACCATCAGCAACGCGGAGGTAAACATCGGCACGCGTACGGCCTCGGCCAGCTGCCGCTGGAACATCGAGAGAAAGCCGCACCCCGTCGTGACGGCCAGCACGCCCGCGGCCTCGAGCGCGCGCGCGCCCTCGATGAAGCCGTCGAGCAGCGCGGGGTCCGCCTCGCGGATGACGCGGGACGGAAAGGCCTGCCGCACGCGATGATACAGAACCGGGAAGGGGAACGTGCCGGCGTTGCCGATGTCGCCGGGGATGCGGGGAAACACCGTGTCGAGCATTAGAACGCCGATCGCATAACCGTATACGTTGCGGCCGCCCCGGACCATCGCGCGTCTACTTCGAAGGTCCGGAGGGGATTCCCTGTGGCCGGCGGGACGCGCCGGGCGCGAGCATCACCATCGCGAACACCGCCCGGCGCGCGGCGGCGCCCGCGTCGCCCGCGCCGTCACGCACCGTGGCGAATCGTGTAAACCACCACGCCGTCCCGGCGCCTGTATGTACTTCCTCGACGCCGTGGTGCGCCCGGCCGGTGCGGTGCGTCGCGAACAACCGGGACTCCGGCGCCCAGACCGCGGCGGCGTCGGCCCCGAGGGCGAGCGACGGGGGAAACCGGCCGGACGACCCCGCCCGCCAGCCGAGGCGCAGGGCGCCGTTGTCCTCGCGCCACAGCAGCGCGAAGCCGCGCCAGAGGCCGACGGACAGCCACTGGCGCGCCGTCAGCCGAAGCGGCGCCGCGAATCGCGCGGAGAGATCGCGCAGCCCGTCCATCGTGAGATCCGTGCGCGCCGCGGCCGGCCGGAAGGAGGCCGCGGGAAGAAGCAGGTCGGCGGCCGCGGCTTCGGTGAGCGCGCGGCGCCCCTCACCCGCCACGCCGGGGGGGACCATTGTCTCGCCGAGGCCGAGGGCGATGGCCCCGTTCCACTGCGGCGTGTGCGGCGGGAGCCGGCGGTCGACCACGATCAACGTGCGCTGCGCCCCGCCGTCGACCGTGCCGCGCAGCTCGACGCGAACCGGACCGCCCTCCGGCGCGCCGGCGATGATCGCCGCGACCCCGCATTTCGCCGCGTATCGCTCCGGCGCAAACGGCGGCCGCCGCATCCCGGAGGCCCGCACCACCGCGGCGGCGCGCCGGCGCACGGCGTCGCGGGCATCGGCGGCGTTCCGCCGGCGGGTAGGCGCGCGGGTTGCCATCGGCCGTGCCTTCGCGCGCGCCCGGATTCCTCCCTCGTCCCGGGGCCGCCGCGGGCTCGGGCACGTAGGCCGGCGGGGCCGGCGCGGTGAACCTTCGGTGCACGGCGTAGGCGACACGGAGGCTTCTGATGCGCGGCACGGTCGCGGGATTCTGGCTGGGCGCGCTTGTGGCGGCGGTGCTCTTCGCCGCGACGGGCGGGACCACACTCGATATCCGCGTCACCGGGACCGAAGCCGGGCGGGCACAGTTGGAGCAGAGCGTCGATCAGGGAACGTTCGCCGGACTGCTTACCCCGTCCGCCCCGGCGCTTGGGGTCCTTCATATAAAGAAGCGAACATGGGGGGTCGTCACGACCTATTCGGAGACCCTCGCCGCCCCCGGGGCCCGGGCGGCCGGCGCGCCGGACATGCGTGTGCTCCTGACGGTCCCCGGCGCGGTCACGGTCACGAACGCCGCCGGCCGCGACGGCCGGGCCCTCGTCTGGACGGGGCTGCCGGGCCCGGAACCGGCCTGGGCCGAGGCGCGCGCCGTGAACTGGCCCGCCGTCGTTGTCGCGGTTATCGCGGCGGCCATCTCGCTCCGGATGGCGCGAGGAAAGGCCGGATGACGTCCGCGAACGTATAGCCGCGATGCGACTGCTGTTCATCCGCCTCAGCGACCTGATCTACGACACGTTCATCCTCATCCGGAACGGGCTCGTCTCGCTTTTCGGCCCGCGCCCGGCGTACGTGCTCCTGGAACTGAGCGGCCCGTATCCCCACCATCGGACGCGCGACCCGTGGTGGGTGCGGCAGCCGCCGACGATCGAGGACGTGCGGCGGCAGCTCGCGGTGATCCGCGCGGACCGGCGGGCCGCCGGCGTCGTGATCACGATCGGGGACCTGCCGGCCGGCCTCGCCTCGGTACAGAGCCTGCGGAACGCCTTCGCCGAGTACCGCGCCCGAGGCGGCCGCATCGTCGCCTACCTGCCGCAGGCCACGACGCGCCAGTATTATCTCGCGAGCGTGGCGGACGCCATCGTGATGCCCGAGAGCGGAGCGCTCGAGCTCGGCGGAGCCGTCCTCGAGGTCACGTTCTTCGGCGAAGCCTTCGAGCGCGCCGGTGTCGCCGGGGAGTTCGAGCAGATCGCCGAGTACAAGTCCGCGGTCGAGCCGTTCACGCGGCGCGGGATGTCGGAGCCGATGCGCGAGCAGATGAACGCGATCCTCGATTCGGTGTACGACGACCTGACCGGCGAGATCGCGGCGGCGCGGCGCCTCGACCCCGCGGCGGTGCGGAGCGCGATCGACCGGTCGCCGCTCTCGGCCGAGGACGGACGGCGCGCCGGCCTGGTGGACGCGCTCATGTACGAGGACGAACTGCCCGCGTATCTCGCGGCGGGCCGCCGGCCGCCCGCGATCGTCCCGTGGCGCGTGGCGCGCCGGCGCCTGCGCGCCCCGTTCCGGTGGCGCATGCCCGGCCGCGCGGTCGCCGTCATCGCCGTGCGGGGATCGATCCAGATGGGGGAAAGCCGGCCGCGGCCGCCCATCCCGCTGCCGCTCGTGCGCGGGGAGGCCAGCGGGCACGCGTCGCTGGTCCGCGCCATCCGGTCCGTCGAGCGCAATCCGCTGTTTGGAGCGATCGTGCTGTCGATCGACTCGCCGGGCGGCTCCGCGCTCGCCTCGGATCTCATCTGGCGCGCCGTCGCGCAGGCGAACCGCACCAAGCCCGTCGTCGCGTTTTTCGGCAACGTCGCGGCCTCCGGCGGCTACTACGTCGCGGCCGGCGCGCGGCGCATCGTCGCCCAGGCCGGCACCCTCACCGGATCGATCGGGGTGATCTCGGGCAAGTTCACGATCCAGCAGCTGGCCGGCCGCGCCGGCGTGCACCAGGAGATCCTGACGCGCGGGGAAGCCGCGGCGATGACCTCGCCGTTCCGGCCGTTCTCTCCGGAGCAGCGCCGGCGCCTGCGCGCGCAGGCCGAGGAGATCTACGCGCGGTTCGTCGACCGCGTCGCCGAGGGCCGCCGGCTGCCTCGCGAGCAGGTGCACGCGGTCGCGCGCGGGCGCGTGTGGACGGGACGCCAGGCGATGCAGCACCGGCTGGTCGACCGGCTCGGCGATTTCTACACCGCCATCGACACGGCGAAGGAACTGATGGGCCTCGCGCCGTCCCGCGTCGTGCCGGTGTTCATCATCCGGCCGCCGCGCGCGGTGACGATCGGCCGCCGCTCGGCCCTCGGCATGCTGGACGCCGCGGAGATGCTGCTCCGCGAGGGCGTGCTCGCGCTGATGCCGTGGGAGATCCGGCTGCGATGACCGCGCTGCGCGTCACGGTGCTCGCCAGCGGCAGCGCCGGCAACGTCCTGCTGCTCGAGTGCGGCGCGGACCGGGTGCTCGTGGACGCGGGGATCTCGCTCGACGCGCTCGAACGCGCGCTGGACCGCCTCGGACTCGCGCCCCGCGACGTGGGCGGGGTGGTGCTGACGCACGAGCACGACGACCACGCACGCGGCGCCGGGCCGCTCTCCCGCGCCGCCGGCGTGCGGGTGTACGCGACGGCGGCCACGGCGGCCGCCGCGGCCCAGGCCCTCGCCGGCGCCGACGTGCGGCCGTTCGCGCCGGGCACGCCCTTTGCCGTCGGGCCCTTCGAGATCACCGCGTTCCCGGTCCCCCACGACGCCGTCGAACCGGTGGGGCTCGCGATCGCGGCGGCCGGGCGGCGCGTCGTCATCGCGACCGATCTCGGCGCGGCGGACGAGAGCCTCGACAGGTACCTCGCCGAGGCCGATCTCGCCGTCCTCGAGAGCAACTACGACCTCGGGCTGCTGCACGTCAGCGGCTACCCCTGGTTTCTCAAGAACCGCATCCTCGGCGGACGCGGACACCTCAGCAACGACGACGCGGCGCGGGCGCTCGCCCGCACCGCGGCCGTCGCGCGGGATGCCGGCCGCCGCCGCGGCGTCTGCCTGGTCCATCTGAGCGACACGAACAACCTCGCCCCGCTGGCGCGCGACACCGTGCGCGCGGCGATCGAGGCGGCGGCCCCGCCGCCCGCGGCACGGGCGCACGGGGCGCCGGGAGATGCCGGGGGGCCGCCGCTGCTGGCCGTGCGGCCAAACGGGTGGACGAAGCCGCTGCTCGTCGATTGGTGAGACGGCGGGGGCGCCGTCGGCCGACTGGAGGGACACCGATGCGGACGATCGTCATCACCGCGGGCAAGGTCAGCGCGACCGCCACGCTCGGGGCGGGCCGGACGGCGGACGCCGTCTGGAACGCGCTGCCCCTCGAGGCGCGCGCCAGCACGTGGGGCGATGAGATCTACTTCTCCATTCCGGTCGAGTGCGAACCCGAATCGCCGCGCGAGGTCGTCGAGATGGGCGATCTCGGGTACTGGCCGCCGGGCAGCGCGTTCTGCATCTTCTTCGGCCCGACCCCCGCAAGCCACGGCCGTGAGATCCGGCCGGCGAGTCCCGTCAACGTTTTCGGCCGCGTCTCCGGCGATGCGACCGCGTTCAAAGCGGTGCGCTCCGGCACCACGGTAAAGATCGAGCGCGCGGCGTGACGGCCCTGCGCGTCGACGACGCGCTGTTCCGCGTCGCGGAGACGGCCGCGCTCCGGCGCGCCGCCGCGGAGATGCTGACGCGCGCGGTCGACGCCGTGGACGCGTACGCCGCGACGGCGCGGGCGATCGCGCCGGCGGACACCGGCGTCAGGATCGGCGGGCGGACCTACCCGCTCCGGGAGCGCGCAAAGGTGATCGTGGTGGGCGCCGGCAAGGCGTCTGCCGCGATGGTCCGCGCGGCGGAAGGCGCGCTCGGCCCGCGCATCACGGCCGGCCTCGTCACGACCGCGCACGGACACCGCGACGGCCCCTCCCGCATCACCGTGAAGGAAGCCTCGCATCCGGTCCCCGACGCGGCCGGCGAGGCCGCCGCCCGCGAAATGCTCGCGCTGGTCCACGGGCTCGGTCCCGACGATCTCGTGCTGTGCCTGCTGTCGGGCGGCGGGTCGGCGCTGCTGCCGCTGCCGCGCGAGGGCCTCACGCTCGCCGATATGGCGGAAACGACGAACCTCCTGCTTCGTTCCGGCGCCGACATCGTCGAGATGAACACGGTGCGCCGGCACCTGTCGGCGATCGCGGGCGGGCAGCTGGCCCGCGCCGCGGCGCCGGCGCGGGTGGTCACGCTCGCGATCTCCGATGTCATCGGGTCGCCGCCCGAAGCGATGGCCTCCGGCCCGACGGTCGCGGATCCATCGACGTTCGCCGACGCGCTGGCGGTGCTGAACCGGTACGGCATCACCACGCGCGTCCCGGCCGGGGCGCGGCGCGTGCTCGAGCAGGGAGACCTGGGCGCGATCCCCGAAACGCCCAAGCCGGGCGATGCCGCGTTCCGCGAAGGGGCGATGACGGTCATCGCGGATAATCTCACCGCGGCCCGCGCCGCCGCGGAGGCGGCGCGGGCCGCGGGCTTTCACACCCTGCTCCTCTCCACGTACCTCGAGGGCGAAGCGCGGCACGCCGGGCGGATCCTGGCCGGGATCGCCCGGCAGATCGCCGCGACCGGCGATCCCGCGCCCCGGCCCGCGTGCGTGGTCTGCGGCGGGGAGACCACCGTCACCGTCACCGGGAGCGGACGCGGCGGCCGCAACCAGGAACTGGCCCTCGCGGGGGCCGCGGCGATGGACGGACTGGGCAACGTCCTGCTGGTCGGATTCGCCACCGACGGCCGCGACGGGCCGACCGACGCGGCGGGGGCGGCCGTCGATGGAACGACGGCCGCGCGCGCCCAACGCGCGGGACTCGATCCCGGCCGCCACCTTCGGGACAACAACGCCTACCCGCTGCTCGACGCGGTCGGCGACCTCATCCGCACCGGTCCGACCGGCACGAACGTCGCCGACCTCGCGCTCATCCTCTGCGGACCGGAGACGAAATAAGCCCGGACGGCCCGCCCGGGGAGGGAATGGTTCGCGCGCCCCTGAATCGGGCCGTGCTATGGGAACTCCCGCGGATCGCGCCCACGCGCAGCGCGCCAGCCCGAATGCCGTCTACGATCGCGCCCGCGCCGCCGGCGTTCGTCTCGTTCGCGTCGCCTATTGTGACAACGCCAACCTGATCCGCGCCAAGGCCGCGCCGCTCGACAGTCTCGGCGGCATCTTGAAATACGGCGTCGGGTTCTCGGTCGCGCAGCAGGCGCTGCCGATCCTCGGGGACACCCCGCTGCCGGCGAGCGGCCTGAGCCCCATCGGGGAAGTGTGGCTCGTCCCGGACCCGGACACCTTCACGGTCCTCCCCTACAACCAGGGCGCCGCGGTGATGCTCGGTGATTTTCAGACGGAGCCGGGCGGCCCCTGGGCGCACGACCCGCGCGCGTGTCTGCGGCGCGCCGCCGAGGCCGCGGCGGCGGACGGCTTGGAAGTGCAGGCGGCCTTCGAGCCGGAATTCTACCTGCTTCGGCCCGCGGCGGGCGGGACGCCCGGCGGCGCCGGCTCTAGCTACATGGTGGCCGGCCGCGAGTCGGCCGGCGGCTACGAACCGATCGATCGCACCAACTTCGCCATGACGATCGCACACGACGCCGCGCATGAAACGCTGCGCGACCTCGTGGACACGCTCAATACGATGGGGCTCGACGTCGCCCTGATCTATCCGGAGTCGGGGCCGGGGCAGTTCGAGGTCTCCATCCGCCACGCCCACGCGCTCGCCGCGGCGGACCGGCACATCCTGCTGCGCGAAGGGGTGCGGGGCGTCGCCACGCACCACGGCCTCGCGGCCTCGTTCGCGCCGGCGCCGTTCGCGGCGAGCGCCGGCAGCGGCTGCCACCTGCACATGAGCCTGTGGCGGGACGAACAAAATGTGATGTACGACGAGCACGACCGGCTGCATCTCTCGCCGCTCGCCTATTCCTGGATCGCCGGCGTGCTCGCGCACCTGCCGGCCCTGTGCGCGCTGGTCGCCCCGAGCGTCAACTCCTATGCGCGCCTCAGGCCTTATTCGTGGGCCGGCGCGTTCGCGTGCTACGGCCCCGAGAACCGTGAGGCCGCGATTCGGGTGATCACGCCGCGGCGCGGACCGGCGCTGTGCAACATCGAACTGAAAACGTGCGACGGCAGCGCCAACCCCTACCTCGCGCTGGCCGGGGTGATCGCCGCGGGCCTCGACGGCGTCCGCCGGAAGCTCGCGCCCGGCGATCCGGTCGAGGTCGACCCGGCGTCGCTGCCCGAGCCGGAGCGGCGGAAGCGCGGCATCGTCCCGCTGCCGGCGACGCTCGGAGAAGCCGCCGACGCGCTCGAGAACGACGGCACCATCCAGGAGATCCTCGGCGCGCCGCTCACGCGATCGTTCCTTGCGGTCCGCCGCGGCGAGTGGGACGCGCTCCGCGACCTGGAACCGGCCGCCGTCGCGCAGCGCCATCTGCTCGTCTACTGAAGGCGCGTAGAGAACCCGCCGCCCGTGCCGCTCCGCGCCCTCCCGTTCGCCGGCATCCCGCTGTTCGACCATCACGCCCACTCGCTGCGGCGCGTGCAGCCCGCCACGCCGGAGGCGTTCCGCGCGCACTTCACGGAGAGCGACGCGCCGGAGATCGTCGCGGAGCACGCCGGCTGGAGCCTCTTCTACCGGCGGGCGCTCGCCGACCTCGGCCGATTCTTCGGCTGCGCGCCTCGCGAGGACGCCATCCTCGCCGCGCGGGCGCGGCGGCCGTTCGCGGACCTCACGCGGGAGATGTTTGCGGACGCGGGCATCGGCGCGATCCTGATCGATCCCGGATTCCGGGCGGCCGACCACTACGATCTCCCGGCGCTTCGCGGCCTGCTGCCGTGTCCCGCCGGCGAACTCCTGCGTCTCGAGGTCCTGGCGGAGCGCCTGATTCCGGCCGCGGACGGCTGGCCCGACCTCCGCGAGCGTTTCGCCGCCGAAGTCCGGGCCGCGTCGGGCCGCCTCGCGGGCCTCAAGACGATCATCGCCTACCGCACGGGGCTCGACCTCCGCGAATGGGACGCGGCCTCGCTCGCCGGCGCGTTCCGGGCGGCGCACGACGCGGCGGCGCGTGGCCACACACGCCTCGCCTCCAAACCGCTGCTCGACAGCCTGCTGTGGACGGCGCTCGAGATCGCCGCGGAACGCGGCATGCCGGTGCAGGTGCACACCGGCTTCGGCGACCGCGACCTCGACCTGCGGTTGGCGAATCCGCTGTGGCTGCGGCCGGTGTTCGAGCACCCGCCGTTTCGCGCGATCACCTTCGTGCTGCTGCACAGTTATCCGTACGTGCGGGAAGCGGCGTGGCTCACCCACGTGTACCCCCACGTCGCGATGGACCTGTCGCTCACGGTGCCGTTCGCCGCGCACGCCGCGAGCGACGCAATCGTCGAAGCGCTCGGACTGGCCCCGGCCTCCAAAGTGCTGCTGGCGACGGACGCCTTCTCGATCCCGGACCTGTTCTGGGTCGCGGGGCGGCACGCGCGCGAAGCGCTGGATGTGGCGCTTGCGACGATCGAAACGCGGGGGTTCACCGGCCCGGACGACCGCGACGCGATCGCGCGCCGCCTCTTGTGGGACAATGCCGTCGCGATCTACGGCGATCCGCGCGAGCCGCGCGGTCAATAGTCCTGAGTTCCCGTGCCCGCCGGAGTTCGTCCGGCGAAAATCGAATCCTGCCGCAACTTTCAATTTCATCGCCGCCGGCGGCTACCGGCCCAGGTACGCCCGCTTGATCTCCGGGTCCTGCAGGAGGTCCGCGGCCGAGCCCGACCGCGTGATCCGGCCGGTCTCGAGCACGTAGCCGCGCGAGGCGAGCTCGAGCGCCTGGTGGACGTTCTGCTCGACCAGCAGCACCGTCACACCCTCCGCGTTGATCTGGCGCACGATGCGGAACACTTCCTTGACGAGGATCGGCGCGAGGCCGAGGGACGGCTCGTCCAGCATGAGGAGGCGGGGGCGGCCCATCAGGCCGCGGCCGATCGCCAGCATCTGCTGCTCACCGCCGGAGAGGGTCCCGGCCAGCTGCGCGCGGCGCTCCGCGAGCCGCGGGAAGAGCGAGAGCACCCACTCCTGCGTCTCGTGCCTGCGCGCGCGGCTCTCCGGCAGGTACGCGCCGAGCTCGAGGTTCTCCAGCACCGTCATGCGCGGCCACAGCCGGCGGCCCTCCGGGATCTGGATAATCCCCGCCTCGACGATCGCCGGGGCGCGCAGCCGCTGGATCGGCCGGCCGCCGAGCCGGACTTCCCCGGTCAGCGGCCGCATCAGTCCCGAGATCACGCGCATCGTCGTGGTCTTGCCGGCCCCGTTCGCCCCGAGCAGCGTCACGATCTCGCCCTCGCGCACGGCGAACGAGACATCCCACAGCGCGCGGACTTCGCCGTAGGCCGCGGCGACGCCCGCGACCTCGAGGAGCGGAGCTCCGTTGGATGCCGGCTCAGTCATGCGGCGTCTCCTCCGCGCCGTCCGACCGCCTCCCGGCGGACTCGCCGGCCACCATATCATCCGAGGCGGTACCGAGGTAGGCTTCGATCACTTCGCGGTTTGCGGTGACCTCCGCCGGCGTGCCGTCGGCGATCAGCCGGCCGTAGTTGAGCACCAGCACCCGGTGGGAGAGGTTCATCACCGCGTGCATGACGTGCTCGATCATCACGATGGTGATCCCCCGCGCGCAGATCTCGCGCACGAGCGTCAGCGCCTGCGCGACCTCGGAGGGCGTCAGCCCCGCCAGGACCTCGTCGAGCAGCAGCACGGACGGCCGCGTCGCGAGCGCCCGGGCGATCTCGAGGCGCTTGCGCTGCGCCAGCGTCAGCGCGGACGCCGGCTGCCCGGCGCGCGCCGCGAGCCCCGTGAAGTCGAGGACGGCCATCGCCTCGCGCCGCGCGCCGCCGGCGGCGACCCGTGCGCCGCCGCCGAAGCCGGCCCCGACCATGACGTTCTCCAGCACCGAGAGGTCGGGAAACGGCCGGACGATCTGGTGGGTCACGCAGAGGCCGAGACGGCAGACGGCGTGCGGCGACCAGCCGGTGATATCGTGCCCCAGCGCCACGACCCGTCCGGCGGTCGGCGCGAGGTGTCCGCTGATCACGCTGAAGATCGTGGTCTTCCCGGCGCCGTTCGGACCGATCAGGCCCGTGATCTTCCCCGGCTCGACCGCCACCGTCACGTTCTCGACGGCGACGAGCCCGCCGAACCGCTTCGTGACGTGCTCTAGCACGAGGGGGCTCGATGTCATGGTCGCCGCGGGGAAATCCGCCGCCGGCGGGCTCACGAGGCGCCTCCGGGCGTCGACGGCGGCGCCACCGTGCCCGGGGCGGCCGGCGTGACCGCGATCGGCGCCGGGACGCGGCGGCGCCCGGCGATCCGCGCCGCGAGTCCGGCGAGGCCCCGCGGCTCGAACAGCAGAATGACGATCAGCAGCACGCCGTACACGAGCAGGTGGAACGTCGGGTACGACGTCTGCAGGTAGTCCTGCACGGCAAAGAACACGGCGGCGCCGAGGATGGGACCCCAGATCGTACCGATCCCCCCGATCAGCGCGATCAAGACCAGACTGATGCTCTCCGTGAAGCTGAAGACGTTGTCGGGATGTAGATACTGGAAGTACATCGCGAAGAGTCCCCCGCAGACGCCCACGAGAAAGGCGCTGATCACGTGCGCCACGTTCTTGAACAGCGCCGTGCGCACGCCGAGCGTCTCCGCCGCGTCCGGGTCCATCCGCAACGCCGCGAGCCCCAGACCGAACCGGGAGCCGCGGACCCACACGGCCGTCACGTAGGCGACGGCCGCCACCACGAGGGCCGCCAGGTAGAACCAGCCCTTGGACGGCACCACGGTGGGAAGGTTGAGGCCGGAGGCGCCGCCGGTGATGTTGTCGAGATTGAGCATGAGAATGCGCATCGCTTCCCCGACACCGATCGTGGCGATCGAGAAGTACGGCCCGATGAGGCGCAGCGTCGGCACGCCGACGACGAGCGAGAACGCCGCGGCGCAGAGGCCGGCGAGCGGAAACGTCAGCACCGGCGCCCAGCCGTGCAGCCACAGGAGCGCCGTCGTGTACGCCCCGAGCCCGAAGAACGCGGCGTACCCGAAGGAGACGTAGCCCGCGAACCCGCCGAGGATGTTCCAGGCCAATCCCTGCGCGACGTACAGGAACGTGAAGAATCCCAGGTTGAGCACGGTGATGTTGTGGGGAGCGAAGAGCGGCACGAGGGCGAGCACGACGCCGAGGGCCGGCGCGGCCGCGGACGCCGGGCTAAGGCGGACGGCGGTCACGTCACGACCGGCGCCCGAACATGGACGCGACGCCGCCCGGCATGACGATGAGGGCAATGACGAGGAGCGCGTACGCCACGACGTTTTGCAGACTGGCACGCATGAACAGCACCGCGAACGACTCGGCAAACGCGAGGATCGCCGCCCCGATCGTCACCCCGGCGAGGTTCTCGAGCCCGCCGAGCACGATAATGGTAAAGCTCTTCAACTGAAACGAGGCGCCGAAATCCGGGGTGAAGCTGAACTGCAGGGTCATCAGACCTCCCGCGAAGCCCGCGAACGCCGTGCCGATGCCGAACGCCAGCGCGCTGATCCGCTCCGTGTCGATCCCGGCGAGCAGCGCGGCCTGCGGGTCCTGCACCGTCGCGCGAAGCGCCTTGCCCACGTACGTGTGGTTCAGCACGACGTGGAGGATCGCCATCACGGCGAGCGCAACCGCGAAGACGACGAGGCGCGTGACGGCGATCCGGTAGTCGAAAAACGCCAGCGCCTTGTACGTGTAGCGGGTGATAATCGACTGATCTTCGCTGCCCCAGACTGCGAGCGCCACGTTCTGCAGCACGAGCCACAGCCCGAACAGCATCAAGAGCGACGCGATCGGCAGCGCCTGCCGCACGCGCCGGACCAAACTCACGTAAACAATCCACCCGACGACGAAGAAGATCGGCATGTTGAGGAACGCACCGGCGATCGGATCGAGATGCCACGCCTGCGAGTAGACCAGCGTCATGAACGCCCCGAGCATGAGGAAGCCGGCGTTGCTCAGGTTGATGACCTTCATGACGCCGTAAATGATGGCGAGGCCGTACGACATCACCGCGTACAGCCCCGCCGTCAGTATCGACGTGATGCAGATCGAGATCAGGTTTTGAGCGGTGAACACCTCCGGCTAGACCGCCCGACGCCCCGGGCCACTCACCCGCCCTATGGCCTCGGCATCGGCAGCGTCACCGCCCGTGTCTCCGGCAGGTGGGCCGGCCACACGATCCGGACCGTGTTGCCGGGCGTCGTCTGCACTATGACGTACGGCGCCTTGATCTGGCCGTCCGACCCGAACTTGATCTCCCCGCCGGGCAGCATCGAACGCAGCGTGAGGTGCGCCAGCGCGTCGCGGACCTTGGGGCCGTCGAGCGCCCCGGCGTTGCTGATGCCGGCGAGCAACGCGCGCGCCGTTTCGAAGGAGAGCGCCTGGAACCAGTCGGGGACGGCCTTGTACTCTCTCGTGTACCGCTCGGCGAACAGCTGCGACGCGGGATCCTTGAGCGCCGGAGTCCACCACAGGCCCGCGATGAGGTAGTCCGCACCCGGCCCGAGGGCCTGGCGGCCTTTCTGGTCGGGGCCGCGGGCGCCGTACGAGACGAACTGATGATAGAGTCCGGCCTGCAGATACTGCCGGTGCATCGTGATGAAGTCCGGCAGGTGCGCGTCCGAGAGGAACGCGACCGCGTTCGAGGCCTTCACCTGCTGCAGCAGCGGCGAGAAGTCGCTGCCGTTCAATTGGAACGACTGATTCAGCACGATGCGGAACAGATCGGGGTGCTGTACGGCTGCGTCGGTCACCGCGTCGACGTAGTCCTTGCCGTGGTCGGTGTTCTCCCAGACGACGGCGATCGTGAGCGGC
This sequence comes from bacterium, assembly GCA_035308905.1. NCBI lineage: Bacteria > bacterium. The sequence goes on from DATGFS010000022.1 coordinate 86,709, forward strand.
TTCGGCAGATGGCCCGCGGCGATCTGGGTGGTCAGGAACTCCATCGTGATCTTGCCGAGGTTGTAGATCGTCGCGAGGGTGCCGAAAATGTACTTGTACCCGCGCTTGAAAATCCCGGACGCCGCGCCGCCGCCTTCGACGTAGGGAATCTTGTACTGGTCCGGCACGACTTCCTGAGCCTCGACGAGCGACGTGTCGTACCCGCCGAGGAGGAAGCCGACGTGCTGATCCGTGACGAGCTTCTCGACCAGGCTGCGCGACCTGGTACCGTCGCTGCCGTCGTCGAGGATGATGAGGGTGACGTGATACTTCTGCCCGCCGACCTGGAGCCCGCCGGCCTTGTTCACGTCGTCGATGGCCATCGTGTAGCCCTGCTTGAAGTACCCGCCCGACGAGCCGAACGCCCCGGTCAGCGGCAGCACGGTGCCGATCTTGATCTCCGGCATCGCCGCCGGCCGCCCAGGCGTGACAAGGGCAACAAGCAGCACGGGGACGACGAGCGCACCGACCGCGGCACGCGCCAATCCTCGGATCCGCATCTCTGATTCCTCCAATGCCCGCGGGGCCATGTATCGCTTGCCCGCGCGCCGAGCAGTTGCGTATCCTTCGTTCGGCGGAGGGAACCTCCTGCCGCGCCCGCACGTCTACGGGACGTGAGCGGCACGCCCGCGGTGCGGGCCCGGGAACATAAGGGAATTGCCGCGACGTGGAGGACCGCTTCCGAGCGGCGACGAAGCCGAGCGGTCGTGGGTGTTGCGGTCCTCCGCAGCGTGCTCGCCGGCGTCTTGTGCGCGGGCATCCTCGGTCTCGCAGCGGTCGCAGCCGGGCGGGGATTCTGGAAGCCGCCGGCGCGGGCCGCCGAACCGCAGCGCATCGACGTCACCCTCGGCACGAACGTGATCGATCCCGCCGTCATGCTGCTGCTTCCTGGCTCCGTGCGGTTCGTCGTCCGAAACGCGTCGGGCGCGCCCCGTGTCTTCCGCGTCACGGGCCCCGGCGTCTCCGCCGCGACCGGCCCGCTCGAAGACGGGACCACCGGCGCCCTCGACGTCACATTCACGCGGCCGGGGACGTACGCCGCGAGCGACGGCCGCGGTCAAGCGGCGGAGGAGTCCATACGAGTGCGACTGCCATGAACGAGCCACTGCGAGTCTTGTTCTGCACCTCGGAAGCGGTCCCGTTCGCCAAGACGGGCGGACTCGCCGACGTCGCCGGCGCGCTGCCGGCGGCGCTCACCGAGACGGGCTGCGACGTGCGGATCGTACTGCCCGGCTACCGGTCGATCGACCGGGCCAAGTTCGGGTTTCGGGCGATCGGCCGGGCGGCCGTGCCGCTGGGCACAACGCAGACCGAGGTGGAATTTTTCGAAGGCCGGCTTCCCGGCGGGCGCGTGCCGGTGTACCTCGTGGCACACGATCCGTCATTCGGCCGCGCCGGCCTCTACGGGGAAGGCGGCAGGGACTACGAGGACAACCTGGAGCGGTTCACGGTCTTTGGCCGCGGCGCGCTCGCCCTCCCCGGCCGGGTCGAATGGACGCCGGACGTGCTGCACTGTCAGGACTGGCAGACGGGCCTCGTGCCGGTCTGGCTGCGCGAGGAACCGCGCGCGAGCCGCCTCGAGCCGGCGGCGACGCTCTTTACCATTCATAACCTGGCGTACCAGGGACTCTTTCCGCCGGAGCGCCTCGCGGTCACGGGGCTCGGTCCGCATGTGTTCACGCCGAAGGGCATCGAGTTCTACGGCAAGGTGAATCTATTGAAAGGCGGACTGGTCTATGCCGACCACCTCAGCACCGTGAGCGAGCAGTACGCGCATGAAATCCAGACGCCGGAGTTCGGGTGCGGACTCGAAGGCGTGCTGCGCGACCGCACGGCCGACCTCATCGGCATCCTGAACGGCGTCGATTACGGGGCCTGGGATCCGTCGACCGATCCGCACATCGCCGCACGCTACACGGCCGACGACCTCGGCGGCAAGGCCGTCTGCACGCGCGACCTGCGGCGCACCCAGCATCTCGACGACACGCCGGACGCCCCGCTCGTAGGCATGATCAGCCGGCTCGCGGACCAAAAGGGCTTCGATCTGGTGGCCGCCGTCCTCGACCGTCTCATCGCGGCGGGCGCGCAGTTTGTCCTGCTCGGCACCGGCGAGCCCAAGTACCATGAGCTCTTTGCGGCGTTTCACACGAGCCACCCCGGGCGCGTCTCCGTGACCCTCGGGTTCGACGACGCGCTGGCCCACCGCATCGAGGCCGGGGCGGACATGTTCCTCATGCCGTCCCGCTACGAACCGTCGGGCCTCAACCAGCTCTACAGCCTCCGCTACGGCACGGTCCCGGTGGTGCGCAAGACGGGCGGACTCGCCGATACGATCGTCGACGCGACCCCCGACGCCGTCTCGCGCGGGGTCGCCAACGGATTCGTGTTCGAGGCGTACGAACCCGCCGCGTTGTGGGAGGCGCTCGAGCGGGCCATCCGCACGTTCCGCGACCGCCGCATCTGGAAGCAGCTGCAGCAGACCGGTATGCGACAGGACTTCTCGTGGCGCCGCGCCGCCGGGCGGTACGTCGAGACGTACCGGCGGGCGATCGCCGCGAGGCGCGCCGGCGCCCGTGCCTGATCCCGTGCCGTCCGCGACGCCGCCCCTACGGAGGGACACCGTGCCCGAACTGCGCAAAGACCCCATCACCCGCCGCTGGGTGATCATCGCGAACGAGCGCGCCGCCCGGCCGAGCGACTTCGCCAAGGGCGGCGAGCCCGAGGCCGCGCCGTCGGCCAACTGCCCGTTCTGCGAGGGCCGCGAGACCACGACGCCGCCGGAGATCGCGGCGATTCGCCGGCCCGGCACCGCGCCGGACACCCCCGGCTGGCAGGTGCGGGTCGTGCCGAACAAGTACCCCGCGCTGCGCATCGAGGGCTCGACCGACGTCACCTGGGAAGGCATGTACGAGGGCATGGGGGGCGTCGGTGCGCACGAGGTCATCGTCGAGACGCCCGACCACGCCGCGCATCCGGGCGTGATGGCCCCGGACCAGCTCGCCTCCGTGCTGTGGATGTACCGCGAGCGGTACCGCGACCTCGACGGGGATCCGCGGTTCAAGTACCTGCTGCTGTTCCGCAACCACGGCCGGCAGGCGGGCGCGTCGCTCGCACACCCCCACTCCCAGCTGATCGCCCTGCCGATCGTGCCCAAGCGGGCGGAGGAGGAACTGGAAGGCGCCCAGGCGTACTTCGCGCGCGAGGGCCGCTGCATCTTCTGCGACATTCTCCGCCAGGAGGCCGGGGAGGACGGCGAGAACGGCCGCCGGCTCGTGTGGAAGAACGACGAGTTCATCGCCTTCGCGCCGTACGCGTCGTGGACCCCGTTCGAGTTGTGGATCCTGCCGCGGCGGCACGTGGCGAGCTTCGGCGCGCTGGAGGACAGGCAGCTGCGGCCGCTCGCCGAAACCCTGCAGGGCGTCCTCGGGCGACTGTACGCCTGCCTGAACAATCCGCCGTACAACTGCATCATCCACACGGCGCCGTACGACGCGAAGGTCGATCACTTCTATCACTGGCACATCGAGGTGCTGCCCCGCCTCTCCCAGGTGGCGGGGTTCGAGTGGGGCTCGGGGTTCTACATCAATACGGTGCCTCCGGAGGACGCCGCCCGCTACCTCCGGGAAACGCAGGTCCCGGTGGCGAGCGCCACCGGAGCCCAGGGAGGTGCACCTTGACACGCACGCACGCGGCTTGGCGATACGCGGCGATCTGTTTGACGGCCCTGGCGCTGGCCGGCGTCGGCGCCGGCGCGCCCGTTCTCGGCGCCGCGCCCGCCACGCTCACAGTCGGCCTGGACCAGGAGCCGCCCACGCTCGACCCGCACGCCTCGCCGTCCGCGGTCACGTTCCAGATCATCACGGACGTGACCGAAAACCTGCTGTACGAGGACCTCGCCGGGAAGCTGACGCCGTGGCTGGCGACGGAGTACAAGGCGTCGCCGGACGGCAAATCGTTCACGTTCACGCTGCGCCGGGACGCGAAGTTCACGGACGGCGCGCCGGTCAACGCCGAGGCGGTGAAGTGGAATTTCGACCGGATCGTCAACCCGAATTTCAAGGCGGGCGGTGCGCTCGCCGCGCTCTCGGGCTACGCCGGCTCCACCGTGGTCGACCCGTACACTGTCCGCGTAACCTTCAAGGAGCCGTACGCGCCGTTTCTCTCCTACTCCGCCGGCGGCACGCTCTCGCTCATCTCCCCGAAGACCACGCCGGGACAGGGCGACGCGGTCAACCAGAAGCCGGTGGGCAGCGGACGGTTCGTCGTCAGCGAGTACGCGGCGAAGGACCACATCACCCTGGTCCGCAACGCGGACTACAATCGCCGGCCGCCCTACAGCAGCCACCAGGGCCCCGCCGCAGTGGACCGCATCGTGTGGAAGTTCATCCCGGAGTCCGGCACGCGCGTCACGACGGTCGAGTCCGGCGAGACGCAGATGATCAACTTCCAGTCCGTGCCCGCCGCCGTCCTGACGCGCCTCGCGACGAACAGGGCGCTGCGCGTGGAGAAGAACCCGTACCCCGGCGCGCCGCGCATCTGGGTGCTGAACGTCAGGAAGCCGCCGACCAACGACCTGAAGGTCCGCCAGGCGCTGCTCTACGGGGTCAACCGCGCGGCGATCACCGACTCGGTCTTCCGCGGGCTCGGGACGGCCGCGTGCGCGCCGTTGACGCAGCATTTGCTGGCCACCCCGGCGTTGTGCGCCAAGTACAAGTACGATCCGAAGAAGGCCGCCCAGCTGCTCGACGAGGCCGGATGGAAGATGGGCCCCAACAACATCCGCCTGAAGAACGGCCAGCCGCTCGCGATCGAGATCAACTCGATCAACTACGGCAGCGGGAACCTGCCGGAGATCGAGCTGCTCCAGGGCCAGCTGCTGCAGCTCGGGGTCGACGCGAAGATCAAGAGCCAGGCGCGGCCGCCGTGGTACGAGGACAACTACCACTGCGCGACCAACGGGCCGGTGCTGTTCCTGCGAGACTCGGACATGAACGCGCTGTCCGCGCTGTTCGCGTCCACGAACATCGGCGGGAATTTCAACTGGGCGTGCTACGCCAACCCCGAGGTGGACCGGCTGCTCGCCGAGGGCCGGACGGCCTTCGAGCCGGCGAAGCGGCGGGCCACGTACGCGAAGCTCGAGGAATTGCTGATGGATCAGGCGGTCGCGGTGCCGCTCGTCGACGAGCTGTCGGTCTGGATCGTGCGGTCTACGGTCACCGGTACGAAGTATAACTATTCAGGGTATCCCGTGTTGGGCGACGCGACCACCGGCAGGTAGGCGTGTGACGCCCCGCGGTCCGGAATGGCTGATCCTCCGCGCGTCGCGCCTCATCGACGGCACCGGGGCGCCTCCGCTCGCGAATCCGACGGTCGCCGTCCGCGGGGGGAGGATCCACGGGGTGTACGGGGGCCGGGCGCCCCGAGGGGACTGGCCTCCCGACGCGCCTGAGCTCAACCTCGCCGGCCACACGCTGCTGCCAGGCCTCATCGACGCGCATGTGCATCTCGCGTTGCCGGGCGACGGCACGCCGTTCGAGACGTCGGTGCGCGAGCCGGACGGCGTCCTGCTGGCGTCGGCGATGCATAACGCGCAGACCGCCCTGCGCGCCGGGATCACGACGCTCCGCGACTGCGGCAGCATGCGCGACACCTCCCTCGAGCTGCGCCGCGCGCAGCAGCTCGGGTACGCCGTCCTACCGCGCCTGCACCTGTGCCGGTGCCCGATGACCGTCACCGGGGGACACTGCTGGTACTTCGGCGGAGAAGCGGACGGGCCGGAAGGCGTGCGCACGATGGTGCGCCGCCTCGTCAAGGCGGGCGTCGACTACATCAAAATGATGGCGAGCGGCGGCGGGACGGCCGGCACCGTGTCGTCGCGGCCGTCCTATACGGTGGAAGAGCTCCGTGCCGCGGTGGACGAAGCCCACCGGCTCAACCGGCGCGTGGGCATCCACTGCACCTGCGCCGACGCCACCCGGAACGCGCTTGCGGCCGGTGCGGATCACGTCGAACACGCGCTGTTTCTCAGCAGCGAGCAGGGACAGCAGCGGTACGAGCCGGACGTCGCCGGCGCGCTGGCGCAGCGCGGCGTCGGCGTCACGTCGACGCTCTGCGTCGGCCACTTCCTCGTGGACGCGCTGTCCGCCCGGGACGACCCGACGCACGAGGAACGGGCCGCCGTCGAACGGTGGCACCGGATGAACGACGGCAACACGGAGAACGCGTCGCGGATGCGTCAGGCGGGTGTCCGCTACGTCGCCGGCACCGACGCGGGCTGGCGCTTCACGCCGTTCGACGGTCTGGTCAAGGAGCTCGAGCTGCTGCACGACGCCGGCATGCCGGCCGGCGAGACGATCGTCTCCGCGACGTCCGCGCCGGCCGCGGCGATGGGCCTCGCCGACGTGGGGACGCTGCGCGAGGGATGCCACGCCGACATCATCGGCGTGGCGGGCGATCCCCTCGAAGATCTGGGAGCCCTCCGGCACCCAGCAATGGTCATGCTCGGCGGCACGCCCGTCGTGCGGCCGGCGTAGAAGGACGCACATGCGCACGCTCCTCAAGAACGCCGCCGTCATTTCGATGGCCGGGCCGGACGCGGCCGCGGCCCGCCCGGCGGATGTCCTGATCGAGGACGGCCGGATCAGCCGGGTCGCGCCGCCGGGAGACGGCGAGGGGCAGACCGCCGCGGTGGACGAACCGACCCTTGACCTCCGCGGCGCGTACGTGATGCCCGGGCTGATCGACGCGCACTGCCACATCACGTTGAGCGGCGGCCTCGTCGGGACGGAGCTCGCCCACGATCCGCGGATGCGCATCCTACGCGGGGCCGACAACGCCCGCCGGACGCTGCTCGCCGGCATCACCACGATCCGGGACACCTGCGGCCTCGACGACGGCGACGTGCTCCTGCGCGACGCGATCGCCGCGGGCAAGACTCCGGGACCCCGGATTGTGGCGTGCGGCCGGATGATCACGATGACCGGCGGCCACGGGTGGTTCTACGGGCAGGAGGCCGACGGCCCGGACGAGGTCCGGCGCGCGGTCCGCGAACGAATCAAGGTCCGGACCGACTGGGTCAAGTTCATGGCGAGCGGGGGCTTCGCCGAGGAGGGCGAGCAGCCGGCGTCGACCCAACTGGACGCCGACGAGCTCACCGCCGGCGTGCGCGAGGCCGCGAAGGCGGGCCGCAAGACCTGTGCGCACGCGCACGGCGCGCCGTCGATCAAGAACTGCCTCCGCGCGGGGATCGATTCCATCGAGCACGCCTCGTTCATGGACCAGGAAGCCATCGACCTGCTGCGGCAGCGGGACGGCTTCATCGTGCCGACCTTCTCGATCTACTACAAGATGAAGGAGACGGGAGCGGACCACGATCTGCCGGCGTACGTGGTCGAGCTGGCGCGCCGCGCCTGGGATCTCAAAGTCGAACGGTTCCTCGCCGCGCACCGCGCCGGGGTGCGCGTCGCGGCGGGCTCCGACAACGGGTCGCCCGCGGCGCCCCATCCGGACATCGCGACCGAGCTTGAGATCTTCGTGCGGATCGGCCTGTCTTCGTACCAGGCGCTCCGCACGGCGACGGCGGACGCGGCGAAGCTGCTGGGACTCGACGGGGAGATCGGCGCCGTCGAGCCCGGCAGGCGCGCGGACCTGATCGTCCTGAAGGACAATCCGCTATCCGACGTCTCCGCGGTCCGCCGGGTGGCGGGCGTGATCCACGACGGCCACATCGTCCGCGCCGACGACTTTCCGGGGGTTCCGACCGGCGCCGTCCCGAGAAGCGGGGCCGGCGCCACGCACGTCCATCCGCGGTGATCCGCTACATCTCCGGACGGCTCCTCGCAACCGTTCCGGTCGTCTTCGGCGTCACGCTCACGGTGTTCTCGATGCTGTATCTGATCCCGGGCGACCCCGTGAAGATGATGTTGAGCGAGTTCGTGACGAGCCCGCAGCAGATCGCGCGGATGCGCGCGCAGCTGCACCTCAACGAGCCGTTTGCCCAGCAGTATGCGCGGTTCGTGGTGAACGCGGCCCGCGGCAACCTCGGCGAGTCAATCCGCGACCGCCGCCCCGTCACGGACGAGATCATGGAGCTGTTTCCCTCCACCATCCAACTGACCCTGACGGCCCTCGCGCTCTCGGCCGCCCTCGGCGTTGGGCTCGGCGTGGTGGCGGCGATCCGCCAGAACTCTTGGACGGACGTCGCCGCGATGATGCTCGCCCGGCTCGGGGTGTCGATGCCGTCCTTCTGGCTCGGCCTGCTGCTGATCTTCGTGTTCTCGCTGCGCTTCGGGCTGCTGCCCGCGACCGGGGGCGGAGGTCTCGACCATCTCGTCATGCCGGCGTTCGCGCTCGGGGCGGGCTCCGCGGCGATTACCGCGGCGCTCACGCGGTCGAGCATGCTCGAAGTGCTGCGGATGGACTACATGACGACGGCGCGGGCGAAGGGGCTGGCGGGCGCCTCGGTGGTGCTGCGGCACGGGCTCGCCAACGCGCTCATCCCGATCGTCACGATCTTCGGGCTGCAGGCCGGCCAGCTGCTGGCCGGCGCGGTGATCATCGAGACGGTGTTTGGGCGGCCGGGGATCGGGCGGCTGCTCATCAACGCGATCTTGAACAAAGATTTCCCGCTGGTGCAGGGCATCGTCCTGTTCGTGGCGATCGCCTACGTGTTCATCAACCTGCTCGTCGACGTCGTATACGCGGCCGTCGATCCGCGCATCCGGTATGGCTAACCCGCAGACGCGTTTGCGGTCGAGCCTCCGGCGGGCCGGCCGGCACAAGGGCGCCGTCGCGGGGCTTGTCATCGTCGGGGCGCTCGTCTTCGTCGCGCTGTTTCAGAACGCCCTCGCGCCGGTGAGCCCGATCCGGATCGACATCGCCCAAGCACTCGCCGCCCCGGGACCGGGCCACCCGATGGGCACCGACCAGTACGGGCGCGACACCTACAGCCGCGTCGTCCACGGCTCCGTTATTTCGCTCACGGTTGGGCTCATTTCGGTGGGCATCGCAGCGACGGCCGGCACCGCGGTAGGCCTCATCGCGGGCTATTACGGCGGGGTGCTCGACGCCTTCCTGATGCGCGTCGTCGATGTGATGCTGGCGTTCCCCGGCATTCTGCTCGCCCTCGGGATCGTGAGCGTCCTCGGGCCCAGCGTCCGCAATCTCATGATCGCCGTCGGCATCTCGCAGATCCCGCTGTACGCGCGGCTCGTGCGCGGATCGGTGCTGGTGGCGAAGGAGCAGCTCTACGTCGACGCCGCGCGCGTGACCGGGGTCCCGGTGTCCGTCATCCTCGTCCGCCATATCCTGCCGAACGTGGTGGCGCCGGTGATCGTGGCCGGCACGCTCGGGATGGGCACCGCGATTCTCGCGGCCGCGGCGCTCTCGTTCATCGGCCTCGGCAGCCAGCCGCCGACGCCGGAATGGGGCCGGATGCTGAGCGAAGGCCGCGACTACCTGCGCGACGCCTGGTGGATCTCGACGTTTCCGGGGCTGGCGATCATGCTGACCGTGCTCGGCGTGAACATGCTCGGGGACGGCCTGCGGGACGTCCTCGATCCGCGGCTGAAAATCTGAAGGGCCCGCGGCGGCGCCCCCCTGCGAGAAGGGGAGCGGCGCATGCCGCTCCCCTTCTTCACTGCCTCCGGCGGTCAACGCCGGCACACGACGGCTATTCGGAGGTGCCGCTGTCCGCGGTCGCGTGGGAGACGAAGTCGGCGATTGACATGTTCATCGCCGCGATGGCGCCCGGATTGGCAACCGCCCAGGCGTTGACGTCATTGACCCACATCCCGTGCCTGTAGATCGCGGCGGCGATGTTCGTGCCGACGTTGGAGTCGATCGTGGAGATCGCAAATCCGGTCGGGGTCGCGACGGCCACGTTGCCCATGTAGAGGCACGAGCCGGCGTCGCACGTGAACGTGCCGCCGGCGAAGTTCGCGCTGCCGACCACCATGACCCAGTTGCCGCTGCACGAGTTGGCACAGTCGGCGTCGCCCGCTGTCACGGTCGACGTGATCGCGCCGTCGACGCCGCCGAGCGTTCCCGATCCGCCCAGCATCCCGTGCGCGGCGGTGAAGCCGCTCACGCCGATGAGCTCCTGCGCCGACACCGAACCTGCTGTTGCGAGGCTGACTACCAGTATGGCCGCGAGCAACAGATAGCGCATATAGCCTGACCTCCCTAGCATGCCCGAGCGTCGGTGACACGCCGAAAGACGCGCATATCACCGCATTGGGAATTTCCCCCGCCGCCCCCGCGGGGAAACGTACGCGGCGCGGGCGGGCCCCGTTACGCCGGCAGCCCGTAGAGGTCGGTGAACTTGGCGCGCAGATAGCCCACGTACGGCTCGGCCGTCAGCACGGAGCCCGTCGCGCGCTGGAGCAGCTCGGAGGGCAGGAACTTGCGGCCGTGCACGTAGACGTGGTCCCGCATCCACCCGTAGAGCGCGGCGAAGCGTCCCGCGCGGATGTCGTCCAGGAGCGACGGGTGTGCGCGGCGCGCGGCGTCGAACAGCTGCGCCGATGCCACGTTGCCGAGGGTGTAGGAGGGGAAGGAGCCGACCAGCCCGCTCGACCAGTGGATATCTTGCAGCACGCCGTCGGTGTCGTCGGGCGGCGTGAGGCCGAGAAAGGTGCGCATCCGGCCCCCCCAGGCCTCCGGCAGATCCCGGACCGCCAGGTCACCGGTCAGCAGCGCCTTTTCAAGCTCGAACCGCAGCACGATGTGCAGATTGTATGTGACCTCGTCGGCACTCACGCGGATCAGTCCCGGCTCGACGTGGTTTACCGCCCGGTAGACGCGCTCGGCGTCGGCCGACTCGAGCTGCTCCGGGAACGCCCGGCGGAGAAGCGGAAACGCGTACTCCCAAAACGCGCGGCTGCGGCCGACAAGGTTCTCCCACATGCGCGACTGGGACTCGTGGATGCCGCTGCCGGCGCCCTCGGCGAGCGGCGACCGCTCCAGCGCCGGCGCGGTGCCCTGGCTGTACATCGCGTGCCCCGATTCGTGAAACACGCCGAACACCGCGGACAGGCGCCGGCCGTAGCGCGTGGTGATCCGCACGTCGTCGCGATGAAACTTCGTGGAGAACGGATGCGCGGACAGGTCCAGCCGTCCGCGCCGCGTGTCGTAGCCGAACGCCTCCACCATCTCGAGCGCGAACGTCCGCTGCGCCGCTTCGTCGAAGCCGGCATCGAGCACGGCCGGATCCACGGCGCCGGCCCGCGACGCGATTCCCCGCACCAGCGGCACCACGACCTCGAGAAGGCGCCCGAACAGCGTCTCCAGCTCGCGCGCCGTCACGCCGGGATCGTAGCGGTCCACGAGGGCGTCGTAGGGATGCCCGGCGTAGCCGATGTACTCCGCCTCCCGCCGGGCGAGCCGGAACACTTCCTCGAGATGCGGCCTGAAGACGGCGAAGTCGTTCGTCCGCCGCGCCTCCCGCCAGACGTGCGTCGCGACCGCCGAGACGCGCCGCTGCTCGGCCACGAACTCCGCCGGCAGCTTCGCGGCGCGGTCGAGGTCGCGGCGCGTCACCCGGACGAGGGCCGCGTCGTCTGACGCCGGATCGGCGCCGCGCGCGGCGGCCTCCGCCGCGTCGAGCAGGCGCCGGCTCTCGTCCGCCACGAGACGCTCATGGGCGAGACGCGCGAGCGTCGCGAGCTGAAGCGCGCGGCCTTCCGCCCCGCCGGGCGGCATCAGGGTCTCCTGGTCCCAGCGGAGAATCGCCGCCGCCGCTCTGAGATCGGCGATCGTCGCGAGGTGCGATCGAAGCGCCGCAACCGCCCGGCCGGGCGCGCTGTCGCTCATGGCGTTCCTCCTCGTCCGAACGGCGTCTGCGGGCCGGCGGCCCGCGCGGCTGCGCGGCGCGGGAGAGCCCCGCGGCCGCCGCGAAGGCCATTTCGGGAGCATCGTGGCGATGCCTTCGCCGCCGCGCGCCCGATCCGCCGTCGAGGAGTGGACCGATGCGAAATACCGTGCTGCTCGAAGAAATGACGTGGCCGGAGGTGCGCGACGCGATCGCGGCCGGGAAGCGTCGGGTCATCGTCATGCTGGCCGCGATGGAACAGCACGGACCGCACCTGCCGATCGGGACGGACACGTATCTCGGCTACGCGACCGGCGTCCGCCTCGCCCGCCGGCTCGGAGATGCGCTCGTCGCGCCGGTGATTACGATCGGCTATTCCGCGGGACACCTGCCGATGGCCGGGACGGTGAGCATCGAGGAATCCACGCTCGAGACCGTGATCGAAGACGTCTGCCGGTCGCTGGCCCGCCACGGCTTCCGCGAGGTGATTCTGCTCTGCAGCCACGGCGGCAACTATCGCGCGCTGCGGAACGTGCTGCCGCGCCTGCGCGACGAGCATTCGGCGCTGCGGATCTCGGCCGTCACGGACTTCGATGAGTGGCTGCAGCAGACGCGGGCCTTCGCCGCGCGCGAGGGGCTCGACATGGCGAAACTCGGCGTCCACGCGGCGCAGGGGGAAACGTCCCTCATGCTCGCGCACCGGCCCGATCTCGTCGAGATGGAGAACGCGTGCGAAGGCTTTACCGGCGACGCCTCGATCCGGTGGCGCTCGAAGGTCCCGCCGCCGATGGACACGATGAGCCCCACCGGAATTTTGGGCGACGCGAGGGGCTCGACCGCGGAACTGGGCGAGAAGATGTTCGCGGAGCGGATCGAGCGCCTGGCGTCGATGATCGAAGCCGGCGACATGGCCCGGTAGGCGGGCACGATGCCTCCCACCGTCGGCCCCGCGCGCTCTCGACGCGCGCCGATGATGTTCGGATTCCACATGCCCAAGTTCACGTTTCCCGGAGTGCCCGCCAGCGGTCTATGGGATCGCGTCGTCGAGAATGCCCTCGCGGCGGAGCGGGCGGGCTTCGACTTCGTCACGGTGATGGACCACTTCTATCAGATCGGCGTGGTCGGCGCGGACACCGATCCCATGCTCGAGGCGTACACGACGCTCGGCGCGCTGGCCGCCCGCACGTCGCGCGTCGGGCTCGGGACGCTCGTCACCGGAGTGACGTACCGGAATCCGGCGCTGCTCGCGAAGATGGTGACCACGCTGGACATGATCTCCAAGGGCCGCGCGCTGATGGGCATCGGAGCGGCCTGGAACGAAGCGGAGCATCGAGGGTACGGCTTTGAGTTTCCGCCCGTCCGCGAGCGGATGGACCGGCTCGATGAGGCCCTGACCATCATCAGGAGCATGTTCCGCGAGGAGCGCCCGTCCTTCCAAGGCCGGTACTATCGGATCGAGCGCGCGCTCAACAGTCCCCGGCCGATCCAGCCCGGCGGGCCGAAGATTCTCATCGGCGGGGGCGGAGAGAAACGGACCCTCCGATTGCTCGCGCGGCACGGCGACATCGGCCACTGGTTCGGCGGCGACTTGGAGGGTCTGAAGCGGAAGAAGGAGATCTTCGGGCGCCACTGCGAGGCCGAAGGGCGAGACCCTTCTGCGGTGCTTCTGACCGTCGGCAGCGGGCTTCTGCTGGTCCGAAGCGAGCACGACGCCGCGTCCGCGCTCGAGGGCATTCCGGCCGCGCGGCGGCGCATGGTCCATCCCGCCACGCTTCCCCAGGCCGCCGAACTGCTCGGCAGGTACGTCGACGCGGGATTCGGCGGTTTCACGTTCGACAATGTGGCGCTGGCCGCTCCCGACTCGATCGAACTCGCCGGCGAGTTGATCACAATGATGCGGGGGAGAGAGAGCGCGGTTTAGGGCCGGCCGCGTCGAACGCGCTCTGCCGGCGCCGGCGGCCCGGGATACGTGACCCGTCCGCCCTCAACACGTGCCCACGGGGTCGGCTTGTGCGTGGTGCCCTTGCCCGGGCCCATGATGTCGAGCACGTCGTCGCCGCGCGCAATGAGCGCGTCGGCCACGAGCGAGCGGTGGCAGCGCCAGGGCACCGCCTCGGCGCACATGATCGCGACGGGACCGGCGTCCCGCGCGAGCGCGCGCAGTTCCCTCAGGGCCTCCGCGAACTCCGGTGTCTCCATATAATCGGCGAACCCGCGGAATCCCGTGTTCCGCCACGCCGTGTTGGTCGAGTCCGGGCGCGGCTTCCGTAACCCCCCAAGCGCCTTCATGTGCCGGTAGCGGATGCGCCGGTTGGGCAGGATGCGCCGCAGACTCTCGGCGTTGAACTGCGGCACGTGGCGCGAGCGAGGCACCGTCCGGATGTCGACCAGCGTGCGGACGCCGAAGCTGCGCAGCGCCTCGACCAGCTCGTCGAGAGACCGTGTGGAGTGCCCGATCGTGTAGATACGCATCGGGTCGCTCTTTCCCACGCCCGCGTCCCGGCCCTGCCGACGCTTCGACGCGCTGGTCGGCGGGTGAAGACAGGTGTTATTGGCCGGTTTTAGTAGGTGCTACCACTCGGCGTGCGGTGGCTGCTCACCGCGAGCGCGGTGAGCGAGGATGGTAGAGCCGCCGGCCTGCGTCAGGCACGCGTGAGGGCCGGGGGCTCCGCCCCCGGCCCTCAAGCCAGGCTTGCCGCCCGGCGCAGGGCCGGAGCGGCGGCACTGCGAACCGATTGGGCACCACATGACCGAGACGGCAAATATCGTCATCGTTGGGGCCGGCCAGGCGGGGCTCGCACTCAGCCACGAGCTCGCGGCCGCGGCGGTCGACCATACCGTTTTGGAGCGCGGCCGTGTGGGCGAGACGTGGCGCGGCCGCTGGAACAGCTTCTGCCTCGTGATTCCCAACTGGACCGTCCGGCTGCCGGGCTACTCGTACGGCGGTGATCCCGACGGCTTCATGCCTCGGGACGAGATCGTGGCGCATCTCCAGGGGTACGCACGCAGCTTCGAGGCGCCCGTGCGCGAGGACATCAACGTCACGGCGCTCGAACAGGCGGACTCGGGCGGCTTTCTGGTGCGCACGTCGTCGGGCGAGATCCGGGCCCGCCAGGTCGTCCTCGCCGCCGGCGCCTATCAGAGACCGCACCGGCCCGCCGCCGCGGCGCAGCTCCCCGCATCGCTTCACGTGATCGATGCCGAGCAGTACACGCAGCCCGGCGCGCTGCCCGCGGGCCCGGCGCTCGTGGTCGGGAGCGGCCAGACCGGGTGCCAGCTCGCCGAGGAGCTCCGCGAGGCGGGCCGGGAGACCTACCTGGCCTGCGGGCGCGCTCCCTGGGCGCCCCGGCGCCTCGACGGGCGCGACATCATCGCCTGGATCGACGAGACGCCGTTCATGGACATGACCCTCTCCGACCTCCCCAGTCCGCTCGCGCGGCTCGGCGCCAATGTGCAGGCGAGCGGCCGCGGCGGCGGCCACGACTGCCACTACCGGACGCTGCAGACGCTCGGTGTGCGCCTGCTGGGCCACCTCACGGGCATCGAGGACGGCGTCGCGTACTTTGCGCCGGATGCGGCCGAGTCGGTCGCGTTCGGCGACGCCCGGTACGCCGATATCTGCGGCCTCATCCGCAAAGCGTGCGCGGCGCGCGGCGTGAAGCCGCCGGAGATGCCGCCGCCGGCGCCGTTTCAGGCCGATCCGCTGGACCGCCTGAAGCTCGACCGGCTCGGCGCGGTCGTGTTCACCTCGGGGTTTCGGCCGGACTACGGGCGCTGGGTCAGACTGCCGTCGGCGTTCGACGAGATGGGGTTCCCGATCCAACGCAACGGCTCGAGCACGGTGATCCCCGGGTTGCATTTCATGGGCGTGCACTTTCAGCGCAAGCGCAAGTCCGCAACGTTCCTCGGTGTCGCGGAGGACGCGGCCGTCCTCGCCGAGACGATCGCGTCGGCGGCGCGCTGACACCACACCGCGCGGGGTCCGCGCGGGATCATCGCCGGCCGGCCCGCTCCCGGGCGCCGGCCCCGCGGCAGGCCGTGCGCCGCCGCGCGTCTGTTATACTGAAATGGCCGTGAGTCTCGCCGAACTCCGCATTCGTATTGCCGATCGCGGTGCGCTGGCCGCCGCCCTCGAGGACGCGCTCGGGCGGGAGCGCGTCCTCGCGCAGCCCGTCGACCTCCTGGCCTACGAGTACGACGGCTCGGTCCTGGCCGCGGTGCCGGATCTTGTCGTGTTTCCAACCTCGACGGACGACGTCGCGGCAATCGTGCGCGCGGCCGGACGGTTCCGGGTACCGCTGATCGCACGCGGGTCGGGGACGGGGCTCTCCGGCGGCGCGATTACGCCGATCGGCGGGGTCGTTGTCGCAATGACCAAGATGCGGCGCATCTTCTCGATCGACCTCGACAATCGCATCGCGGTCGTGCAGCCCGGCGTCATCAACCTCGACGTCACGCGCGCGGTCGAGGGCGACGGCTACTTCTACGCGCCCGATCCGAGCAGCCAGTCGGCCTGCAGCATCGGCGGCAATGTCGCGAACAACAGCGGCGGCGTGCACACCCTCGCGTTCGGCGTGACGACCAACCACGTGCTGGGACTCGAGATGGTGATGGCCGACGGCTCCGTCGCTCAGCTCGGCGGGCGCGGCCCCGACGAACCGGGACTCGACCTCGCCGGCCTGGCCGTCGGATCGGAAGGTACCATCGGCATCGTGACCGCGGTCACCGTCCGGCTGTTGCGCCGCCGGGAGACGGTCCGGACGATGCTCGGCATCTTCGAGACCATCGAAGACGCGAGTCAGGCCGTCGCCGACATCATCGCATCCGGCATCGGGCCGACGTCCCTCGAGATGATCGACCAGTTGACGGCGCAGGCCGTCGAGCCCGCGGTCCACGCGGGCCTGCCACTCGACGCCGGGGCGGTCCTTTTGATTGAAGTCGAGGGCGTGCGGGAAGGGCTTGCGCGGTGCGCCCGAACGGTCGAAGACTTGTGCCGGACCAACCGGGCCCGCGAGGTCCGCACCGCGCGCACCGAGGAGGAGCGCCACCTCTACTGGGCGGCGCGCAAGGGCGCGTTCGGCGCCATGGGCCGGCTCGCCCCGAACTACTACCTCCACGACGCCGTCGTGCCGCGAAGCCAGCTGCCCGCGATCATGCATCAGATCGGGGAAATCGCGCGGCGGTACAACATCCGCGTCGCGAACGTGTTTCACGCCGGCGACGGCAACGTGCATCCGCTCATTCCGTACGACGCGACGGCCCCCGGTGAAACCGACCGGGTGATGCAGGCGAGCGAGGAGATGCTCTCCGCATGCGTCGCCGCCGGCGGCAGCCTCAGCGGAGAGCACGGGATCGGCTTCGAAAAGAACAACTACATGCCCTGGATCTTCACCGACGCCGACCTCGGCGCGCAGCGGCGGCTCAAAGCCGCGTTCGACCCGGAGGACCGCATGAATCCATTCAAGGTGTTTCCGACGCCCGTCTCCTGCGGCGAGCTGCTCACACGGCGCCCGCCGCGGCTGGCGGCGTCGGGACTGTGGATTTGAGTACGATGGCGACGGCCGCCGCCCGTCCGATCCCGCGCCTGCTGATCCCCGAGCTGGACAAGTGCATCCAGTGCGGGTTCTGCCTGCCGGCCTGCCCGACGTACCGCATGCTCGGCGTCGAGACCGAGTCGCCGCGCGGCCGCATCCACCTGATCGAGGCGGCGGCGCAGGGCCGGGTGCCGCTCGACGCGCGGCTCGAGGAGCACATGTACGTCTGCCTGGGCTGCCGCGCGTGCGAGACCGCGTGCCCGGCAGGGGTGCACTTCGGCACGATCATCGAAGCGGGGCGCGCGGAGGTCGGGCCGACCGGCTCCCCGCTCGCCAGACGTGTGACGCTCGCGGCGCTGCGCCACCTGATGCCGTATCCCGGACGCCTGCGCGCCGCGGCGGGACTGCTGCGCCTGTACCAGCGCAGCGGGCTCGGACGGCTCCTGCGACGGCTGCATCTGATGCCGGAGCGGCTCGGCGAGATGGAGGCCCTCCTCCCGGCGGTGCCGGACGGCGCGTTCGCACCGGAGCAGGAGGTGTTTCCCGCGATCGGCCCGCGGCGCGCCCGCGTGGGGCTGCTCGCCGGCTGCGCGATGAGCGTGCTCTTCCCGGAGTCCAACGAGGCGACGGTCCGCGTGCTGCGGCGCAACGGCTGCGAGGTCGTGATCCCGCGGGAGCAGACCTGCTGCGGCGCGCTCAACATCCACAACGGCGAGCGCGCGGCCGCCCAGGCGATGGCCCGCCGCAACATCGAAAGCTTCCTGCGCGCGGGTGTGGACGCGGTGGTCATCAACGCGGCCGGCTGCGGGGTGGCGAGCAAGGAATACCCGGTGCTGTTCCGCGACGACGACCCGGGGTACGTGCCCCGGGCCGAGGCGTTCAGCAGCCTGTGCCGCGACGCGACCGAGTTCCTCGCGGAGCTGGGCCTCGCCGGCGCGCTCGGCGAGATCCGCGCGCGCGCGACGTATCAGGACCCGTGCCATCTCGCGCACGGCCAGCGCATCCGCCGCCAGCCCCGCGAGCTGCTGCGCAAGATCCCGGGCCTCGAGCTCGTCGAGATGGACGGCGCGGACCACTGCTGCGGCAGCGCCGGCATCTACAACATCGTGCAGCCCGGCTACTCGCGGCAGATCCTCGAAGAGAAGATGCGCGCGGTGCTCCGGACCGGCGCAGACCTGCTGGTCGCGCCGAACCCGGGCTGCCTGCTGCAGCTCGCCGCCGGGATCCGCGCCCAGGGCATCCCGATGGAGGCGTGCCACGTGGTCGATCTGCTCGACCGGGCGTACACGGTGGCAGAGAACTCGTGAGCAGCGTGCCCCGCGCGCAGGACCGGGTCGGCGGCGCCTTCGTCTCGCGGGTCCGCGACATCGTCGGTGACGCGCATCTCACCGCCGATCCCGACCGCCTGGACGCGCGGCGCATCGACGGCGTGCGCCCCGGACTCTGGGCCGTGCCCGCGGACGCCGAGCAGATCGCGGCGCTGCTGACCGCCGCCGCGGAGGCCGGCGCCGGGGTGATCCCGTACGGCGGCGGGGCGCACCAGCACCTCGGCGTTCCGCCGGCGCGGGTCGATCTCGTCGTCGAGACGACCCGCCTCGCCGGCATCACCGACTACACGCCGGCCGACTACGTCGTAGCGGTTCGCGCCGGCACGCCGTTTCGAGACGTGCAAACCGCGCTCGCCGCCAACGGACAGTGGCTGCCGCTCGATCCACCGGGCGCCGCGGACGCCACGATCGGCGGCCTCGTTGCGGCAAACCGCAACGGTCCCCGCCGCCTCCTGTGGGGCTCGATCCGCGACCTCGTCATCGGGATCCGCGTCGCGCTGCCGACCGGCGAGGTGATCAAAGCGGGCGGCAAAGTGGTGAAAAACGTCGCCGGCTACGATCTGGCCAAGCTCTTCATCGGCTCGTTCGGCTCCTGCGGGGTCATCACCGACGTCACCTTCAAGATCCTGCCGCTCCCCGGCGAGGGCGTCACGGTCTTGGTGACGGTCGCGAACGCCGCGGCCGCGCACGCGCTCACCACCGCCGTGATGCGGTCGTATCTACTCCCGTCCGCGCTCGAGGCGGCGAGTCCCGACGCGCTGGCGATGCTGGCGCGGAGGGCCGGCCTGTCCCTGCCGGCGGGGACGGGCGCCTCCGGGACGGGCCGATGGGGCGTGCTACTCCTGGCCGAGGGCCTCGAGGAGAGCCGGACGCGTCACGTCGAGGAGATGCGGACGCTGACCGCCTCCGCCGGCGGTGCGGGCGCCGCGCTCGAGGTATACTCGGGGGCGCCCCACGACGCGCTGTGGCGCGCGGTGGCCGAGTTCCCGTCGCCGGCGTCTCACCCGGGGGGCGTCGTCTTCCGCGTCGGCACGCCGATCGCGCGGTGGCTCGACGCCGCCCAGGCCGTCCAGGCGGCGGCGGGCAACTCTCCGGCGGTCCTCGCCCACGCGGGTGTTGGATTGACCTACGTTGCGACCGCGCCGGGGGAGGCCGCCGCGCTCGCGGACGCGCTCGCGCGCGCGGCGGTCGCCGGACCCGCGTCCGCGGATCCGCCCGGCGGACTCGGCGGATATGCCGTCGTCGAGAGCGCGCCCACCCCGCTCAAAGCGAGTCTGCCGGTGTGGGGGCAGGCGCCTCCGGCCGTCGAGTTGATGCGCCGCCTGCGCGCGCAGTACGATCCAAAGGGCATCATGGTGCCGGGCCGGTTGGGATGGCTCTCGTAGCCGCCGGCGGCCGCGGCGCCGCGGCCGCCGCGCCGGTGTCCGCCCCGTCGCCGCCCACATCGCGGCGCGCCATCATCACGATCGCGGCGATGCTCGGCATGTTTCTCGCCGCGATGGACTCCACCGCGGTCGGCACGGCGATGCCGACCATCGTCGGCGCGTTCGGCGGCCTGGCGCTGTATTCGTGGGTATTCGCCGCGTACCAGATCGCGTTTGTCGTGACGACGCCGATCTTCGGCCGTCTCGCCGACGTCCACGGCCGGAAGCGCATCTACCTGACCGGCATCCTCTGGTTCGTCGCGGCGTCTGCGCTGTGCGGCTTCTCGCGCTCGATGGATCAACTCGTGCTCTTCCGGCTCCTGCAGGGCATCGGCGGCGGGGCGGTGCTGCCGATCGCCATGACGATCATCGCGGATCTGTTTCCAGTGCAGCAGCGGCTGCGGCTGCAGGGCTTGTTCAGCGGCGTGTGGGGCTTCGCGGCGATCATCGGTCCGCTGGTCGGCGGGTTCCTCGCCGATCACGGCGTGTGGCGCTGGATCTTTTTCCTCAACATTCCGGCGGGGCTGATCGCCACGCTCATCCTGACGTTCGCGTTCACCGAATCGAAGGCCAAAGGCCGCGGCACGATCGACTTTGCCGGCATCACCCTGCTCTCGACGGCGACGGTGGCCCTGCTGCTGCTCATGTACTGGGGCGGCCACGCGTTTCCGTGGCTGTCCGCGCCGGCCGCGGGCCTGGCCGCGCTCGTCGTGATCCTCACGCTGTTCTTCCTGCACGTCGAGACGCACACGGCCGAACCATTCATGCCGTTCAGCCTGTTCACGAACCGGATCATCACCGTGTGCTGCATCGGCGGCTTTGTCATCGGGATCAGCATCTTCGGCATGACGGCGTACGTGCCGCTGTTCATGCAGGGCGTGCTGGGATCGAGCGCCACGACCGCCGGGGAAGCGTTGATGCCGTACATGGTGATGTGGACGGTGGCCAGCATCGCGGGGGGCCGCCTCGCGCTGCGGTGGGGCTACCGTCCCCTGATGATGACCGGGATGACGCTGCTGGCGACGTCGCTGGCCCTGCTGACGCTGCTCACGGCCCGCACCCCGGCGGGGATCGTCTTCTTCGATATGTTCGTCCTTGGATGCGGGATGGGACTCGCGGCGACGCTGTTCATGGTGGCGATGCAGAACGCGGTACCGCGTCCGCTGCGCGGTGTCGTCACGGCGATCAACATCTTCGTGCGGAACCTCGGCAGCGTGATCGGTGTGAGCGCGCAGGGCGCGGTCCTCGTCGGCATCCTGGACGCGCGCCTCGCGCACCTGCCGCGGGACGTCCGGCTGGCGATGCCCCTGGACGTCGATCCGCGGGCGCTGCTCGATGCCGCGGGACAGGCCCGGGTCGGACCCCAGGCACATGAGGCCATCCGGCAGGCGCTCGCCCACGGCATTCACGGCGGCTTCGTGCTCGCGTTCTCACTTGTGACGATCGGCCTCGCGGCCGTTGTGTTCTATATGCCGTCGGGCAGCGTCATGGACCACACGGCGGACGACAACTTGCACATGTCCCAGCCGGTCGCAGCCGGTGGGGGGAACAACGGGTGAGGCGCGCGACGCTTCCACCCTGACGCACCCATGCACCGGCTCACGCTCTCCCTCGCCCTGCACAACCACCAGCCCGTCGGCAACTTCGACCACGTCTTCGCCGACGCGACCGAACGGTCGTATGCGCCGATGATCGCGGCGCTCGAACGGCACCCCGCGATCCGCGTCGCCCTGCACTATTCCGGTCCACTGCTCGACTGGTTCGGCGCGCACCGGCCGGACCTGATCACGCGTCTGCGGGCGCTCGTGGGGCGCGGACAGATCGAGTTGCTCACCGGCGCGTACTACGAGGCGATCCTCCCGATCGTGCCGGACGCGGACAAGCGGGGGCAGATCCTCAAGATGACCCGCGCCATCAGGACCGAGTTCGGCTACGCGGCCGACGGCCTCTGGCTCGCGGAGCGCGTATGGGAACCGCACCTTGCGCGTCCCCTCGGCGAGGCCGGGATCGCGTACACGATCGTGGACGACACGCACTTCCACGCGGTCGGCCTGGAAGACAAGCAGCTCCTCGGCTATTACGTCACGGAGGAAGAAGGCGTCCCCGTCGCGCTGTTTCCGAGCCTCCGGCGCCTGAGGTACCTCATCCCCTGGGTCTCGCCGGAGGAGGTCATCGACTACCTGCGCACACTCGCCGATACCGACGTCCGCCCGGAGGGCCGGGCGGAGCCGCTCGACCTCGCCCTCATGGGCGACGACGGCGAGAAGTTCGGGATGTGGCCGACGACGTACGCGCACTGCTGGGAGCGGGGCTGGGTCGACCGTTTCTTCGAGGCGCTCGAGACGACCCGCTGGATCGACCTCGTGCCCCCCGGCGACTACCGGCGCACCCACGACCCGGCCGGCGCGATCTACCTGCCGACGGCCACCTACGATGAGATGGCGGAGTGGGCGCTGCCGCCAACGCGCGCCGAGGCGCGGGCCAGCCTGCGCCACGACCTCGAGACCGGCGGCCGGGGCGATCTCGCGAGCCTCGTGCGCGGCGGGTTCTGGCGGCACTTCCTCGTCCGGTATCCCGAGGCCAACACGCTGCACCATCTCGCGCTGCGCGCGGGCCGCAAGGTGCACGCGATGCCCCCGGGTCCCGAACGCGAGCGGGCGCTCGACGAGCTGTGGAGCGGCGAGTGCAACTGCACCTACTGGCACGGCGTCTTCGGGGGCATCTACCTGCCGCACATCCGGGGCGCGGCGTTCGAGCATCTCATCGCCGCGGAGGCGGAGGCCGACCGGGCGCAGCACCCACGGCCGTACGCCGAGGCGTCGGCCGGCGATCTCAACGGGGACGGCCAGCCGGAACTCTATCTCGCCACCGGGCTCGACGTCTGCACCGTCGATCCGGCCCGGGGCGGCAGCATCGTGGAATGGGACGACCGATCGCGGAAACGGCACCTCGGCAACGTGCTCACGCGGCGGGCGGAAGCGTACCACGCCCGCGTGCGCCACGAGGCGCCCCCGCTCGAAGGCGCGGTCTCGATTCACGAGGCCGGCGACCGCCCTAAGGAGCCCGGCCTCGATCGCCTGCTCGTCTACGACCGCGTCCGCCGGACGACGCTGCGGACGTGGCTGTGGCCGGTGGAGGTGACTCGGGACGAAGTGTGGCGCGACGCCGCGGAGGACCTCGGCGGATTCGGCACCGCGCCGTACGCATGGCGGCTCGAGGAAACTCCCGAGGGGGCCACGGCCGTGCTGACGCGGCGCGCCCAAGTGGGCCAAGGGCACGCCACCCTCGAGCGCCGGATCGCCGTCGACGCGCGCACGCGCGGACTCACCCACGCGGCGCGCCTCGTCTGGGAAGGCCCCGGCGTGCTGCGCGCCGTCCTCGCCGAACAGTGGAGCCTCGGCCTCTTCGGCGGGCCCGAGCAGGTGTGGGCGGGCGCCGGCGGCGACTCCCGCGTCTCGTTGTGGGAGCCCGCCAACCTGCCGCGCGCCGCGGTGGTGCGCGCCGGCGAAACCTACTCCGGGCTGACGCTCGCGTTCACGCCGGAGCGCGCCGCGGACGTGTGGACGCTGCCGGTGTTCACGATCTCGAACTCCGAGTCGGGTTTCGAACGCAACCAGCAGGGCGCGATGCTCGTGTTGCGGTGGGAAATCGCGGTGCCCGCCGGAGCGGCATGGGAGCAGACGACCCGCGCCGGGGTCGAGGAGGCCTTCCATAAAGAATCGTGAAGGGCCGATCAAACGCCGGTCAAAAAGCGTAGGATGGAGGCAGGCGTCGATAGGAGCGTGAGAGCATGGCCCGTACAGCCGCGATCGCCGTCGTTCTGGTTCTGATGGCTCTATGCCGTCCCGGCACGATCGTCGCACCGAGTCCCGCGGCAGCGCAGTCCGCTCAGGTCTCGCCGCCGGCCACCGCCGAGGACGTCGCGAAGCTCCGGCAGAGCCTCGAGGAGCTGCGGGCGCAGCTCGCCGCGTTGAACCGGCGGCTCAACGCCATCGAAGAACAGCTCAACTCGATCCAGAAGTAAAGCCGCGCTGCGCCGCCGAGGCGGCCATCCGGCAGGCGATCCCGAACGCGCGGCTGAGCGCTTCGACGCTCGCCTTATTCTGACCGGCGATGTCGAATGCGGTGCCGTGCGCCGGCGTGGTGATTGGCACCGGCAACCCGCCCTGGACCGTGACGCCCCGGTCAAAGCCCATCAGCTTCAGGGCGATCTGCCCCTGGTCGTGGTACATCGTCAGGATGCCGTCGTACAGCCCCGCGAGCGCCCGCAGAAAGATGGTGTCGGCCGGAAACGGCCCGTCCATGGGCACGCCTTCCGCCCCGGCCTCGTGAATCGCCGGCGCGATGATGTCGAGCTCCTCGCGTCCGCACGTGCCGCCTTCGCCGGCGTGGGGGTTGAGCCCGGCCACGGCGATGCGCGGCCGCGCGACGCCGGCCGCCCGGAGCGAGCGATGGAGGAGGCGCGCCGCGTCCTTGATGCGCTCGCGGCTCAGCGTGCCGGCGACGTCTTTTAATGGAATGTGCGACGTGACGCGCGTGGTCCACAGGCCCTCGAGGACGTTCAGTTCGCAGACGTACCCGCGCACCCCGAGGTAATCGGCGAAGAAGTGCAGCTCGTCCGGAAACTTGAGGCCGGCCTGCTTCATCGCCAGCTTGTTGAGCGGGGCGAAGCAGAGGGCGTCGACCTCGCCTGCGCGCGCCGCGTCGAGACAGGTCCGAAGTGCGCGCAGCACCGATGCGCCGCCCGCGGCGTTGGCCACAGCGCGTGTGATCTCTTCCGGCCGCACGGTCTCGATCGCGCAGAAGCACGGGATGCCCGGCTCTTCGCGCGCCCGCTCCGCCCAGGCGCGGGCGTCTGCGATGGACGCGACCTCGTGAAGCGCCGTCCGCGTGCCGGCGACGCGCTGCCCGTCCTCCCACACCCAGCGGTCGCCGACCACGACGACGTGCGCCTGCCGCATCAGCTCGCCGCGCGCGATGAGCTTGGCGATCAGCTCCGGTCCGATCCCGGCGGGATCGCCCAGGGTGAGGGCCACGGCGGGTCGGGGGGCGCCGGCCATGTCTTGAGTGTTCTAGGACGGCTCGCCGGCAAAACCCTCGCCCGCGGCAAAGAGGACGAAGGACCACGGCGCGAGGGCGAGGCGCACCGTCCCGCCGGACTCGATCTCTGCCGGCGCGGCCCGCCCCGGGCCGGCCCAGCGGGCGTCCGCGGAGTCGAGAAGCAGTTTCCACCGGCCGGGCGGGAGGGGAACCTGGACGCCGGCCGGGGACGGCGAGAAATTGAACACCGCGACGACGGCGCCGTCTCCCCGCCAGCGGCGCGCCACCATGACGCGCGCGTCGTCCTCCGGCGGCCTGCCGCCCTCCGCACGGGACGACCGTCCGATGACGCGAACGTCCATGGGCTCCTTGCTGAGGTTCGCGAGGGCGGGAACGGTCTTGCGCAGCCGGATGAGCGTGGTGTAGAGCTCGAGGAGGGCGTGATGTCGCGGCTCGCGCGCGAGCCCGCGCGCAAGCCGCGACCGCTGAAACGTCTCCGGCGACTGTGGATCCGGCGGCTCGCTCTCCGGATACTCCGCGCGCCGCCCGCGGCGCACGGCCGCGGCGAGCGCCGGGTCACCGTGATCCGTGAAGTAGAGGAACGACGCCGTCTCCCCGTACTCCTCGCCCATGAACAGCAGCGGCACGAACGGCGCCAGCAGCACGACGCCCGCGGCGAGCTTCAGCGCCTCGAACCCGACGAGGTGGGTGAGCCGCTCGCCGAGCGCGCGGTTGCCGACTTGGTCGTGGTTTTGCGCGCAGACGACAAAGCGGGGGGCCGCCACATCGCGCGACGGCGCGCCGTGGCGCCGCCGCCGGAACGGCGAGTACCGGCCGGAGACGACGAATCCCTCGGTCCATGCGAGCGCGAGATCGCCGATCCCGCGGAAGTCCTCGTAGTACCGGAGCCGCTCGCCGGTGAGCAGAGTATGGAGCGCGTGGTGGAAGTCGTCGCTCCAGGCGGCGTCGAGCCCGTAGCCGCCGCGGTCGATCGGGCGCGTGAGCCGCGGGTCGTTCAGGTTGCTCTCGGCGATCATGCAGACCCGGCGGCCGAGCGCGCGGCCGCGCTCGCGGACCGCGGTGCCCAGCTCCTCGAGGATGTGCCGAGCGGATTCATCGAAGATCGCGTGCACCGCGTCCAGTCGCAGCCCGTCGAGATGAAACTCCGCGATCCACCGGCACGCGTTGTCGATGACGAACCGCCGCACCTCGTCGCTGTCCGGCCCGTCGTAATTGATCGCGTCACCCCACGGCGTGCGATAGCGGTCCGTGAAGTAGGGTCCGTAGGCCGCGAGATAGTTGCCTTCGGGACCGAGGTGGTTGTAGACGACGTCGAGGATGACCGCGATTCCCCGGCGGTGGCACGCGTCCACAAGCCGCTTCAGCCCGTCGGGCCCGCCGTAGGCGGTGTGCACCGCGTACGGGTAGGCTCCGTCGTAGCCCCAGTTGCGCGTGCCCGGAAAGTGCGCGACCGGCATCAATTCGATCGCCGTCACGCCGAGCGCGGCCAGCGCGTCGAGCTCACCGACCACGCCGCCGAACGTGCCGTCCGGTGAAAACGTGCCGACGTGCAGCTCGTAGATGATGTGGCCGGCGAGCGCGAGCCCGCGCCAGCCCGCGTCCTCCCACGTGAACGCCGGATCGACGACCTGCGACGGCCCGTGCACGCCGTCAGGCTGCAGCCGCGAGGCAGGGTCGGGGTACTCGGCGCCGCAGTCCAGAACGTAGCGGTAGCGCGCGCCGGCGTCGACGCCCGGGACGTCGGCCTCGTGGTAGCCGCGCTCGCGCCGGTCGAGCGGGATCACGCGGTCCGCCGGACTCAACAGGTGCACCTGCACGGCACGGGCGTTGGGCGCCCACACGCGAAAACGGCAGCCGCCCCCGGGGAGCAGGACCGCGCCGGCCGGCTCCGGGCCCGGCGCGGACTCGCCGCCCGTCAGCGGCCTCCCGCCGGGAGGCGCCCGAGGAGCGCCAGGATGCCCGTGAGCGGGATCCATGCCCACGCCGGGCGATTGTTGAGCTCGTATCCGAGCTCGTACGCGGCCTTGTCGATCAAGAACGCGTCGAGCAGCAGCTGCGCCGCGCGGGGGTCGGACGGGACGATCGGGGCGGCTGGTCCCCGGGACCGGTTCCCTTTCGTGGACGGCGGCGCACCCGCCGCGGTGAGGTAGCCACCGAGGAACGACGCGGAGATCCAGTGGGTCCACAGCCGCGCGCCGGCCCGCAGGCGGGCCTCGAGATCGGGCGCCGGTGCGAGTCCGCGCGCGGTGTGGTCCGCGAGCGCCGTCAGCGCCGCGTAGTCGAAGGACCGCAGCATCCCGGCGACGTCGCGCAGCGGAGGGCGCTTGTGCCGGCGCTCCGAGAGCGGGCGGGCGGGTTCACCCTCGAAATCGATGATGACGAAATCCTTGCCGGTCCACAGCACCTGGCCGAGATGGTAGTCGCCGTGGCAGCGGATTCGGGCGGCCGTGATCCGCCCTTCGAGCAGCGGATGCAGGCGTCCGAGCAGGTCGTCTTCCGCGGCCGCGACCCGCTCCGCGATCGGACGGGCGGCTTCGTCGAGGCCCGCCATGTTCCGCCGGAGGGTCTGCAGCGCGCCGCGGACGGTGGACCGCACCGATTGATAGATCGAGCGCTGATACATCGCGGTCAGCGGCTCGGGCGCGAAGTCGGGATCGGCCGGATCGGACGCGAGCGCGACGTGCATCTCGGCGGTGCGCTGCCCGAGCAGCCGCGCGTCGTCGAGGTAGGGTCCGACCGCCGCGACGGCCTCGGGAGACGGGTCCACCCGGGCGGCCGCAATGAGCGCGCCGCCGGGCGGCGCCGGGATCTCCATGCCCGCCGCCACCCGTTCGAAATAGTGACCCAGCTCGTCGACCGTGTACCGCCACGCGTCGCCCTCGTTCGCGACGAATTGCGAGAGGATCGCGACCGTGCGCGTCTCGTCGCCGAAGCGATACTCGATCGCGCCGCCGGCCCGCGGGGCGTGCGGGAACGCCGCCTTCTCCGTGAGGAAGCGGCTGATCTCGAAGTCCGGATGCCGCCCGGCCTCGGGCTTGCGGAACAGCTTCAGGATGCACCGGTCGCCGTACACGAGCGACGTGTTGCTCTGCTCGCCGCGCAGCACCGTGGATTCGGGGACGGTGGCGCCGGCCTGCCCGGCCCAGGGCACCACTTCTCGGAACGCCTGCGTCTGCACGCCGGCGAGGTCGGCGTGCCCGGTTCGAGCCCGCCGCCGCCGCGCGATGACGTCGAGCAGCGCCAGCTGGGTGGCCCGGTCGTAGACGCCATCGTAGAGCACGCCGTCGCCACCCGGCTCGCGAACGTCCGCGATCAGCGCCCCCGGCAGATCCCGCCGGACCGTGTCCGCCCCGGTCCCCGCCGCTACGAAGGCGAGCGGCAGCGCGTAAACTTCGGGCTCGCCCTCCACATAGTCGACGCGCAGCAGCACGACGTGCGACGCGCCGGGATCGAGTGGCAGCCGGACCGCGTTTTGGATCGCCACGGCCCGGACCGCGCGGCCCTTGCCGCCGAACCAGCGGCGCCCGCGGATGTAGGTCCAGACGGCGTCGACGAGCGCGCGGTCTTGACCGGTCACGAGCGCCTCCCAGCCGTCCGGCGCGGCCAGCGGCGCGCGCACGGGCAGCTCGGGCTCGCGGGCGGCGCGCGACGCGGGGCGTTCCAGCGAGAACCAGTAGAAGGTGTGCGGGCCGAGCGTCAGCAGGTACGGCAGCTCGCCGATCGGAGGGAACGGCGTGCGGCCGAAAACCTCCACCGGCACCATCCCGCTCCAGGCCTGCAGCGGCAGCTCGACGTACTGCACGAACCGCGAGAGGTTCGCGACGATGAGGAGCTGCTCGTCGCCGTACCGCCGCATGAACGCCAGCACCCGGCGGTTGTCCGGCTGGAGAAACTCGAGCGTGCCGCGGCCGAACGCGCGGTAGCGCTGGCGCATCGCGACGAGCCGCCGCATCCACCAGAGCAGGGAGTGCGGGTTGTCGTGCTGCGCCTCGACGTTCACGGTCTCGTAGTGATACTCGGGGTCGATGGTCGCCGGCAGGAAGAGCCGCTGCGGGTTGGCCCGCGAGAATCCGGCGTTGCGGTCGGCGCTCCACTGCATCGGCGTCCGCACGCTGTTCCGGTCGCCGAGGTAGATATTGTCGCCCATCCCGATCTCGTCGCCGTAGTAGATCACCGGCGTGCCGGGGATCGAGAAGAGCAGGCCGTTCATCAGCTCGATCCGGCGGCGGTGGTTGCCGAGCAGCGGCGCGAGACGGCGGCGGATGCCGAGGTTGATCCGCGCCGCGGGATCGTGCGCGTACACCCGGTACATGTAGTCGCGGTCCTCGTCGGTCACCATCTCGAGCGTCAGCTCGTCGTGGTTGCGCAGAAACATCGCCCACTGGCACGTCGGCGGAATCGGCGGCGTCTGCGAGAGGATCTCGATGACCGGAAAGCGGTCCTCCTGCCGGATCGCCATGAACAACCGCGGCATGAGCGGGAAGTGGAACGCCATCTGACACTCGTCGCCGCCGCCGAAGTAGGCGATCGCGTCCTCCGGCCACTGGTTGGCCTCGGCCAGCAGGACGCGCGCGGGGAAGCGGTCGTCGATATGCCGGCGCAGCGCCTTCAAGAACGCGTGGGTCTCGGGCAGGTTCTCGCAGATGGTGTCTTCCCGCTCGTACAGGTAGGGAACCGCGTCCAGGCGCATCCCGTCGACGCCCATCTCCATCCAGAAGTCGACGACTTCCAGCATCGCCTCGCGCACCGCCGGCGAGTCGAAATTGAGGTCCGGCTGGTGCGAGTAGAAGCGGTGCCAGTAATAGGCGTGGGCCACCGGATCGAGCGTCCAGTTGGACGGCTCGAAATCGCGGAAGATGATGCGCGCCTCGCGGTAGCGGTCGGGGGTGTCGCTCCACACGTAGAAGTCGCGGGCGACCGTCCCCGACCGGGCGCGGCGGGCGCGCTGGAACCACGGATGGCGGTCGGAAGTGTGGTTGAGCACGAGCTCGGTGATGACGCGGATCCCCCGGGCGTGCGCCTCGCCCAGAAACGTCCGGAAGTCCCGCATCGTCCCGTAGGACGGATGGATGCCGGTGTAGTCGGCGATGTCGTAGCCGTCGTCCTTGAGCGGCGACGGGTAGAACGGCAGCAGCCACAGCGCCGTCACGCCGAGGCTTTGAATGTAGTCGAGCCGCGCCGTCAACCCCGGGAAGTCGCCGATTCCGTCGCCGTTGCTGTCGGCGAACGCGCGGACGTGCACTTCGTAGATGACGCCGTCTTTGTACCAGAGCGGATCGGCCGGCGCGGTGCGCGCGCGCGCGGCGGCCGCGCGGCCCTGTGACGCCGCCGCGGGCCGGCGCCGCGTCAGGGACGGGGCGCCGGCGGCTCCATTGCGCCGCGGAGAGGGGCTCACGGGCTCCGCTCCACCCGGAAGATGTGCCCCGGCTGCTCGGCCGGATGCAGCGAGACGTAGTTGCGGCCCCCGCGCCAGGTGTACCGGGTGCCGCTCAGCAGGTCCGTCACGGCGAAGGGCTCGTCCGGGCCGAGCCCGAGCGCCGGCAGCGAAAGCGCGGTCCAGCCCGCCTGCGCGACGTGCGGGTCGAGGTTCACGACGACGAGCACCGGCGGGCCGCCGTCCGGACTCGTCTTGCTGTAACAGATGAGCTGATCGTTGTCGATTCCGTGAAACACCAGGGTGTCGTCCCGCTGGAGCGCCGTGTACTCCCGGCGGACTGCGTTCACGCTCGCGATCAGGCCGCGCAGACTTTCCGGCCGGCCGACGTCCCAGTGTTTGATCTCGTACTTCTCCGCGTTGAGATACTCCTCGCTCGCCGGCGGCGGACTCCCCGGGGCGGCCGACTGGTGCTCGATGAGTTCGTACGCCGGCCCGTAGATGCCGTAGTTCGCCCCCAGCGTCGCCGCGAGCACGAGACGCACGGCGAACGCCGGCCGGCCGCCGTCCTGCAGGTACTTGTGCAGAATATCCGGCGTGTTCGGCCAGAGATTGGGCCTGAAAAATTCACTCACCGGCGGGCGCGTGAGGTCGGTGAAGTACTCGATCAACTCGGCCTTCGTGTTGCGCCACGTAAAGTAGGTGTACGACTGCGTGAATCCCAGCTTGGCCAGCCGGTACATCACCTTGGGACGCGTGAACGCCTCCGCGAGAAAGATGACGTCGGGGTCGGTGCCGTGGATCTCGTCGATCAGCCATTCCCAGAACGGGAACGGCTTCGTGTGCGGGTTGTCCACCCGGAAGATGCGCACCCCCTCGCCGATCCAGAAGCGCACGACGCCGAGCAGCTCGTTCCACAGACCTCGCCAGTCGGACGAATCGAAATCGAACGGGTAGATGTCCTGGTACTTCTTGGGCGGGTTTTCCGCGTACTGGATCGTGGCGTCGGGCCGCCGCCGGAACCACTCCGGGTGCTCGCGCACGTACGGATGATCAGGCGCGCACTGGTAGGCGAGGTCGAGCGCGATCTCCAGGCCGCAGCCCCGGGCGCGGATGATGAGGCGGCGGAAATCCTCGAACGTCCCGAGCTCGGGATGAATGGCGGTGTGGCCGCCCTCCGCGGCGCCGATGGCCCAGGGGCTTCCCGGATCGCCCGCGCCCGCCGCCTCGGCGTTGTTGCGCCCCTTGCGGTGGTCGCGGCCGATCGGATGGATCGGCGGCAGGTAGAGGATGTCAAACCCCATGCTCGCGACATACGGCAGCCGCGCCTCGCAGTCCCTGAACGTCGCGTGCCGCCCCGGTTCGAGCGACGTCGAACGGGGAAACATCTCGTACCACGCGCCGAACCGCGCGCGCGCGCGGTCGACGACGACCGGCAGCTCGGGCGCGTAGCGCGCCGCCCCCTCACGCGGCGGGTAGCCCCGCATCGCGGCGGCCAGTTCGGCCGAGAGGGCAATCCGCACCGCGTCACCGTTCCCCGCGTCGAGATGGTCCGCCCACGCTGACAGCTGTTCGGCATCCGGTCCTCGGGCCCCGAACACGGCGGCCCGGACGAGCTCGGCGCCGATCCGGAGATCCACCCCCACATCCTGTCCCGCGTCCACCCGCTTCGCGAGATCCCGCGCCCACGTCGCGAAATGGTCGATCCACACTTCCACCGTGTAGCGGTACCGGCCGGTCTGCGCCGCGACAAACGTGCCGCGCCAGCGGTCGTTGTCCAGCGCCTGGAGCGGCGCCTCGCTCCACCCCGCGGAGGCGGGGTCGCCCTCCCAACGGTACCGCAGCACGCCCGCCAGCAGATCGTGGCCGTCCGCGAACGCGTCGCATTCGACGACGACCGTCTCGCCGGCGGTGCGCTTGACGGGGAACCGTCCGCCGTCGATCTGAGGCGTGACGGCCTCTATGGCGACTCGGGACTTCGCCTCCATGGGTGTCACCTGCGTGGGCGTAGTCGGCACCGCGTCAGTGTCACGGTTGCCGGCCGCGGACGTTATGACTCACGCCGTAGGCCGTCGGCCGGCGTCAGCGCGGCGCGATGATGTCCTCCAACCGCACCCCGTTGCCGCGCGTCGTCGCCACGGTGATGTGGTCGCCGCCGTGCAGGACGGTATCGCCGCGCGGCACGAGCATCCGGGTGCCGCGGCGCAGCGTCACGACGAGGCTGTCGGGCGACACGGCGAGCGCGCTCAGCGGCCGCCCCGCGACCGCCGACTCGGCCGGGATCGCGAAATGGACGAGCCGCGTGCCGAGATAGACGCGCTCCGCCTCCGTCCCCCGGTCCACCTCGTCGAGGATCTCCGGAAACCGCGGCGGATACAAATCGTACAGATACCGGTACATCGCGTCGATCATGAAGTCTGTTTCGCCGCCCGCCATCCAGGTCCGCTGCAGATGGTCCAGGCTCAAGAACACGTTGCGGCAGTGCTCCCGCGCCTCGAGCAGGACGCGCCGCCAGCGCGCGGCGTTGTGGAAGTCCTCGTCGAGCGCGCGGTAGGCGTCGAGCATCTGCTCGGCGCCGCGCCCCGCCTTGTCGCGAAAGTCGGTCGCGTAGTCCAGCTGCCGGAACGCCTCGCTGGGATCGTAATCGTGGCGCTCCTCGCGGAGGCGTTCGAGCGCGAACCGGAGATAGGCGATGCGGGTATCGAGCAGACCCTCCGGCAGGCGGCCGAGGCCCACCAGCAACCGCGGATCGAGGCGGTCCTCGTTCGCCGGGTACCGCTCCGGATAGAACTGCAGCATCATCATCAGCGCGTCCGCGAGCACGAGGCCGTAGAGGTACGGCCGCTTGTTGAGCGCTTCGCTCGGCTGCCAGCCCCAGTTGTCGGCCTGCTTCAAGAGGCGATAGCCGACCGCGATCCGCTTCTCGATCGGGAAGCGGTACAGCTGGTAGCCCTCGTCGCACAGCACCGAGGCGTGCACGCCCACCGGCGCGAGCAGGCCGAACGCCCGCAGCATCCACCCGAACAGGCCGGCCACGTACTTGCCGGGTTCCCAGTAGATGAAGGGGTGCGCGCGGAAGATCGCCGGCACCGCGTCGATCCCGCCGTACTCCCCGGCGTAGAGCGGCGGATAGTGCCCGTCCGACCGGAGCAGCACGCGCGTCTCCGGCGCCCATCCCATCCCCTGGTGCTCCACGCGCGCCTCCGGCCCCTGGGGCACCGTCTCCAGATATTCGTCCGGCGTCGAGAACTTCACCGTCACGTCCTGCGATCCGAGCACCTGCCGCCACGCGGCCTGCAGCACGTCGAGCGCCACGTCGCCGAAGTCCATCAGCTCGAGATCCTGGATGTAGAGAATCAGGCCGCCGTCGGGGGCGGCCGCGAGCGCCTCGCGGAGCGTCGTCGCGTATTCCTCGACGCCGCGCGCGCGGTCGATCGGAAAATCGAGGTAGCGGTGCTCCTTGTACTCTGTATCGAAGATGTAGTACGCCCCCATCATGTAGCCCTGCGACCGCACTTCCTGCGGATACATCCGGGTGACGGGGCGCCAGATCTCCTGGGATACCCGGAAATGCCGAGGCAGCGCGACGAGCCGCCGGCCGATCAGAAACGGCCTGTGCACGTAGTCGTGCGACGGGTTCGACGCGGTGTAGACGCCCTTGCGGTCGCTCAGGTGCGGGTGGACGATCGCGTCGATGCCGGCGTCCTCGAGCGCAGGCGCAAACCGCGGATGCACCGAGCATTCGGTAAAGAAGAAAACGCGGTGCCGCGGCTTCGGCGCGCCGACGACGTCGTGGAGGATCTCCTGGTTGAGCCGCAGCTCCTCCACCATCTCGCCGGGTTCGAGCAGCGCGGCGTGGGTGTGATGCGCCGTCGTGTACAGCGGGTAGATCGTGTGGTCACGGTACGCGCGGCGCAGTTCCTCGAAGGTGCGCGGCAGAATCGTGCGGATCTGAAAGAGCAGGTCGTTCGAGATGTCGACCGTGACGCGGACGCCCATCGCGCTCGCGAACGCGACGAGATCGCGGTAGATGTTCCGGCCCTCTTTGGCCCGCCGGCGCAGATAGTTCTCCGGCGGCACCGCCTGCGCGATGCGCATGTCCGGAACGGCGCTCTGGAGGTGCGCCGGCAGGTCCCAAAGCGGCTCGTGGGCATGAAAAGCCAGGATCACGTGAACCGTCTTGGGCATCACCTTACATCATACCCCGGTTACGAGGTGTCGGGAGCGAGGCTAGGTTGTACCGTCAATCCGAACGGCGGGCGGCGTCCTCGACCATTGTGGCGACGAGCTCATGGGGCAGCTGATCGGTGTCGCGGGCGCGTGCGCGGTAGTGCTCGATGACCGACCGCGAAAGACCCAGCGCGTGCAGCAATCCCAGCGAGGCTTCGAACTTTTCGCGGTTCCACACACCGGCGGGAGACGTATCTCGCCGCTCCGGTTGCGCCCGTACGCCGGACATCTCTGTCACCTCCGCGACGGTCGCTTCATGCCCAGGCTGCGCGCGCTTTAGACCCGCCGCGCCGAATGGCGTTATGTCCGGACGTCCGCCGCGTCGTCGATCCACCCGCGCGTGAGAAAGAGCCAAAACGCGAGGCCCGCGTACGGACCGTAGAGGCGAAACCGCCGTGTGATGGTCCGGTCGGTCACCGGCCGGCGGCGGCCGGACAGGCGCGCAAACGCCGGGCGCGTCCACGAATCGAACACGAGCCGCGAGTACCGGCCCAACAGCATCATGATGTGCGCGGCGGCGTACGGTCCGACGCCGGGAAGATCCAAGAGGCGCTCGGCCATTTCTTCGTCCGATACGGCCCCCGGCGTGCCGGGGCGGCGGTCGAGCAGTTCGAGATCGACCCCGCCGCGGACGACGCCGCGCGCCAGCGCCCGGAGATACGGTCCCCGGTATCCGGCGCGGACGACGTTCTTGTAGAAGGACGGACGGGCGTCCGCCATCGCCTCCGGCCCCGGAAAGGCCCGGCCGATCCACCCGCGGGCGGGCGCGCCCGGCGCGGGCTCGCCGAGATGCTCGACGAGGCCCGTGATCATCCGGCGCGTCAGCGCCCACGAGCAGTTCGTCGTGCAGATCGTCTTGACCACGTCTTCGAACACGGTCGGACTGCGGATCAGACGTCCCGCGCCCGCGCACGCCCAGGCGAGATCCGCGTCTTCGGCGGCAAGCGCGTAGAACTCGGCGAGCCGCTCGTCCAGCCGGAGCACGTGGCGTACCGCCGCGGCGGCCCGCTGGACCACGCGCGGCCCGGGCGCCGGCCCGAGGATCCGCACGACGCCGAATCCCGCGCGTCCCTCGCCGATTTGAATCAGCCGGGGACGTCCGCCGTTAATGGGCAGCGTGAGCTCGAGCATCCGCGCCGCCGCGTCGAGACGCATCGGCGGCAGTTCCGTGAGCCCGTGGGACATGCACGTGCGCCACAAATGCACCGGCTCGCCGCCGGGACCGGCGAGCCGAAATTCGAAAGCCGCGGCCGGAGCACTGCCGGCGTCAGCCGTCACGGCGCCCCGAGGAACTCGCCCGCAGCGCGGGGATCCGCCGCGGTTACCCCCTCCGCCTGAGCGCGCCCAGTGCCAAAAGCCCGAGGAACGTCGCGGCCAGCGCACGCCGGCTGGACGGCGCGGCGGTGGCCACGGCCGACGGAAGCTCGGTGCCGCGCGGCGGTGCCTCGGCGAGGCGCAGCCGTCCATCCTGCTCGGCCTCCCGCCGGTAGTTCGCGAGCCGCTCGTTCGCGAGCCATTCGTACATCCTGTCATTCCACATGTGGGACCCCTTTCGACCTACGGCAGAACGGCGGTCCAGGGCAGCAGGCCGACAAGACGTCCGCCGTCCACGACCGGAAGCGCCTCGTGGCGTCCCGTGCGCATCAGGACGGCCGCATCTTCGAGCGATGCGTCCGCCGCGATCGCCGGGACCGGCTCGATGACGCGCGCCACGGTCAGACCGTCGAGCACGTTGCGAAGCTCGTACACGTCGAGGGTCGTGACGTCCGACGGCGTGAGCCGCAGGAGCCCGGTTTCCCGGACGACTCCGAGGAGTCGATCGCCTTCACAGACCGGCAGCGCCGCCGTGTCGTGCTCGCGAAGCAGCCTGAGGGCCGTCGCGACGGTGGTGCGCGGTGTGATCACCGGCGAAAAGATCATGCTGTTCCGGACGCTGGCCGTGCGGACGTCGATCATGGTTCGTCCCTCCTTCGTGCGTTTGACGCTACTGATCGTAGCCGGACCCGGACGCTGAAACTATCCGCTTCTGATCGTGCAAACTTTCCGGTTGCGCAAACTCAGTCGGCGGCGGCGTCGTGCGTCGCGACCGTCTCGTGGCGCGGCATCGCGCCGGCGGGCGGGAATATGTACCGCGGCTGCACTGCCGGCCGCGGGGTGATCAGCCGCGCAAACTCCCACTCGGTGAGGTCGCCTTGCTCGTACGCATGCCAGATCATCTGGATGCGGTCGTGCGCCGCGTCCGCGTGCCCGGCCTGCCTACGCGACAGCATCACCGCGATCGCGAGGACGATTGCCGCTAGCACCCCGGCCGACAGCGCTGCTTCCCACAGCCAGCCGGATCCGAACAGATAAGGCCACATGCTTCCGTGCCTCCTACGAACCGGGCCGTTCTTGTGCTTGTGCACTTGCGCCGGCTCATCTAACCTGCTATCTTATTTTTACAGGTGATATCGTAACAGGCATGACATAACTTGTCAACCTCTAATAGAGGGTTATATGGCGAAACGTGAGGCGGGTATGCGGCGTCCGGCGACCATGACAGCGCCGCCGGAATACGCGTTCGATTTCTCCGGCGGGCGGCTCTGCCTGGATTTCGTCAATACCATCAGCGGCTCGCGGACGAAGGAGCACTTCAACACCTATCACGATCTGGTGTCGTGGGGCCGGCAAGGGGGCGTGCTCAGCGACCGCGAGGCCCAGCACCTCGAGGACATGGCAACGCGTCAGCCCGACGAAGCGGCGCGCACCCTGGCCGTCGCGATATCCCTGCGGGAAGCGCTCTTCCGGATCTTCACCGGCGCCGCGGAGCGCCGCCCGCAGCGGCCGGAGGACATGGAGATTCTCAACACGGCGCTGTGCCGGGCGCTCTCACACGTACGGATTGACGTAAACGAGGAGGGCTGCGTCCGGGCGTGGGCCGGCGACGCCGCGCCGGACCGGATGCTCTGGCCCGTGCTCCGATCGGCGATGGATGTCCTCACCTCCGAGGAGGAGCGCGGCCGAATTCACAAATGCGAGAGCCCAACGTGCGCCTGGCTCTTCATGGATACGAGCCGCAACCACAGTCGCCGCTGGTGCGACATGAAGAGCTGCGGCAACCGCGCGAAGGCGAAGCGCTACTACGAGCGCCACAAGCAGCAGTAGCGTTGGGCGAGGAAACGGGCCTCCTGTCGCTCGAGCGGCGGTCTTGATCCGCCGCCCGCCCCAGTGCTGATCACGATCTCGGTCATCGTCGGCCTCTCGGCGGCCGCGGCGGCGGTGACGGGCTTTGGCTTCAACCTCGTCAGCGTGCCGCTGCTCACACTGGCCTACCCGCCGCGCTTCGTCGTCGTCTTGACGCTGCTGCTTGGGATCTGCGCGAGCGGCCTGCTGCTCCTGCGGCGCGAGATCCGCCGGGAAGTCGAGTGGCGCGTGGTGCGGCCGCTCTTCCTGTCGAGCCTGGCCGGCATGCCGCTTGGGGTCGCGCTGCTGATGTGGGGCCCCGCGCGTCTGCTCAAGGCCGTGATCGCGGCGGTCACCGCGGCCTTCGCGATCGTGATGCTGACGCGATTCCGTCCTCGTCTTTCCGGCGGGATGCTCGACACGATCGCCGTCGGATTCCTCAGCGGCATCCTGTCCACCAGCACCAGCCTGAACGGGCCGCCGGTCGCGCTCTACTTGATGGCGCGCGGGCTCGCGAAGAACCGCTTTCGCGGCAACATGGTGGTCTACGTGTTTCTGGCCACCGTGACGAGCGTGGTGCTGCTCGCGGCGGGAGGCAGCATCACCGCGCAGACGCTGCTGCTCGCGGCGAAGGTGACCCCGGTGCTGATCGTCGGGTTCGTGGCCGGCGTGGCGGCCGTCCACGGACTCTCCGAGCGCCACTTCGAGGTCACCGTGCTCGGGTTTCTCGTGGTGGTGGGGCTGCTCGGCATCGCCTCGGCGCTGCGGTAGCCGGTAGCCTCCGTGCTATAGTGGGAACGTGACGTCCGGCCCAGGGACGCTCTACGTCGTCGCAACCCCCATCGGCAACCTCGAAGATATTTCGCTCCGCGCGCTCCGCGTGCTCCGCGAAGCGACGCTGATCGCCGCGGAAGACACGCGCCGCACCCGCAAGCTGCTGACGCACCACGGGATCCGGGGGCGTCTCGTCAGCCTGCGCGAGCACAACGAACGGGCGCGCGCGCCGGTCCTCGTCCGCCGGCTCCTCGACGGCGGCTCGATCGCGCTCGTCTCGGACGCGGGAACGCCCGGGCTCAGCGACCCCGGCGCCACGCTCGTCCGGGCCGCCGCCGACGCGGGGGTGCCGGTCGTGCCGGTGCCGGGGGCGAGCGCGGTCCTCGCCGCGCTGGTCGCCTCGGGGCTGCCGGCCGAGCCGGCCACGTTCTTCGGATTTCCGCCGGCGCGGGACGCGGAGCGCCGCCGGGCATTCGAGGCGATGCGCGACCTGCCGCACACACTCGTCCTCTTCGAGGCCCCCCACCGGCTGCGCGAGACGCTCGACGATCTGCTGGCGGTCCTCGGCGACCGGCGGATCGCGGTGGCGCGGGAGCTCACCAAGGTGCATGAAGAGGTGTATCGGGCGACGCTCAGCGAAGCCGTCCGGAACTTTTCCGCTCACCCTCCGCGTGGGGAATTCACGCTCGTCATCGAAGGAACACGGTTGGGCGAAATCGGGACCGGCGACGCCGCGGCGGCGGTCGACGCGGCGCGCGAAGCGGCCCGCGAGGCGTTGACGCGGGCCGCGGCCGGCGGCTGCTCCCCGCGGGAGTCGGTTCGGCGCGCGGTGGAGGCGAGCGGCCTCCGACGCAACGAGGTGTACCGTCTGTGGCTCGCGATCAAGCGGGAGGCACGCCAATGAAGAACGTCCACACCGCCGGTGACGAGGTCGAAGCGCTGATGCTCCAGGGCGTCCTGGAGCAGGCCGGCATTCCGGTCGTGCTGCGCTCCCGGCAGATGCCGGGCTACGGCGCGGTGTTCGAGAAGGCCACGGGGGTCTGGGGGGATCTGCTCGTCCCGGACGAACGCGCCCCCGACGCCCGCGCCCTGATCCACGACTACCTCGCGGCGCAGCCGAAAGGCGCGTCCCGCGCCGCCGCCTCCCAGGGGCTCGCCGGCATCGTGGTGCCGATCCCGACGCTGTTCGACGAGCGGGGCCGGCTCGACGAGGCCGCCAACGTCCGCCACGTCGAGTGGCTGATCGGGCGCGGCGTGCACGGCCTGTTCCCCCTCGGCACGACCGGCGAGTTCACGTCGCTGTCGCGTGACGAGCGGCGGGCGATGGCCGAGCTCGTCGTCCGCGCGGCGCGCGGCCGGGTGCCGGTGCTGGTCGGCTGCGGCGCGCCGGGGACCGAGGAGGCCGTGGCGTACGCGGAACACGCGGAGGAGATCGGCGCCGCCGGGGTCGCCGTCGTTCTTCCTTATTATTGGGTCCCGCCGGACCGCTCGATCTACGAGCACTTCCGCCTCATCGCGATCGCGACGCGGCTGCCGGTCTATATCTACAACTTTCCGGGTCTCACCGGCCGCAACATCCCGCCGCGCCTGGTCCTCCGGCTGGCGCAGAACCACGCCAACATCGCGGGGATCAAGGACACGATCGACAGCATCGCGCACATCCAGGAGCTGATCATGACCGTGCGCCCCGCGCGACCCGACTTCGTCGTGCTGTGCGGCATGGACTACCACCTCCTCAACACGCTGCTGCTCGGCGGCGACGGCGCCGTGCCCGGGACGGCGAACTTCAGCCCGGAGCCGCTCGTCGAGATCTATCAGGCGGCGACGGAGGGACGCCTCGCCGACGCGGCCGAACGCGCGCGGCGCCACCTCAACGTGATTCCGGCGTGGTTCGCGGCCGACGCGCCGGCGTTCGTCATCGTCAAGGAGGCCATGGTCATCGCCGGCCTGATCCCCCACGCGACGGCGCGGCCGCCCGCCCTGCCGCTGACCGAGGATGAGCGGCGGGCGCTGCGGCGCGGCCTCGAAGCGGCCGGCGTCGGCGCGGGGCGGGCCAAAGACGCGGAAACGGGGGGCGCGTCCCGGTGAGCGGTCCGGCCCCGGATCGGCCCGTCTCGATCGGCCTGCTCGGCTGCGGCACCGTCGGGAGTGCGGTGGTGCGGCTTCTCCGGAAGAACGGCGCCGAAATCGCGCGGCAGACGGGCGCCGAGCTGCGGCTCTCCCGCGTCGCGGTGGCGCGGCCGGACCGGGCGCGCGACCTCTCGTTCGAGCCCGGGGTGCTGACCGGCGACCCGGCCGCCGTGGTCGCGGATCCCGCGATCGACGTGGTCGTCGAGGTGGTCGGCGGGCTCGAGCCGGCGCGGACCCTCCTGCTCGACGCGATCGAGCACGGCAAGCACATCGTGACCGCGAACAAGCAGCTGATCGCCCGGCACGGGCCGGAGCTCTTCGCCGCGGCCGCGCGGGCCGGCGTCGATCTCCGGCTCGAGGCGAGCGTCGGCGCGGGCGTGCCCGTGATCCAGATGCTGAAGGAGTCGCTCGCGGCCAACCGCATCACGGAGGTCGCGGGCATTCTGAACGGCACCACCAACTACATCCTCACGCGCATGGCGGAGGACGGGTCGGAGTTCGGCGACGCGCTCGCGGACGCGCAGCGGCGCGGCTTCGCGGAGGCCGACCCCACGGACGACGTGGAAGGCCACGACGCCGCGGCGAAGCTCGCCATTCTCGCGACGATCGCGTTTCACACCCCGATCCACGCGGACCGGGTCTACCGCGAGGGCATCACCCGCGTCTCGGCGCAGGACATCCGGTACGCGGACGAACTGGGCTACGTGCTGAAGCTGCTCGCGATCGCGCGCGAGCACGACGGCCGCGTGGAGGCGCACGTCCACCCGGCGTTCCTCCCGCGCGCGCACCCGCTGGCCGCGATCCGCAACGAGTTGAACGCGGTCTTCGTGCGCGGCGACGCGGCGGGCGAGGTGATGATCGTCGGCCGCGGCGCCGGCGGCGATCCCACGGCGAGCGCCGTCGTGGCGGATCTCGTCGACGTGGCGCGCAGCCACCGGCGCGGCGGGCACGGGCGCGTCGGCTGGGACGGCCTCGAGGCGCGGCCGCTCCGCCCGATGGAAGAGGTCGAGACGCCGTTCTATCTGCTGATGCAGGTGACCGACCGGCCGGGCGTCTTCGCCCGGATCGCGACGATCTTCGGCGAGGAAGGCGTCAGCATCTCGGCGATCTCGCAGAAGAGCCGCGGCGCGGACGCCGACATCGTGATGATCACGCACACCGCGCGCGAGGGCCAGATGCGGCGGGTGCTCACGCGGATCGAGGCGCTCGACGTGGTCGGCACCGTCCGGAACGTCATCCGGGTGGTCGACGGTGAGTAGAACGGCCTGGCGCGGCGTGATCGAGGAGTACCGGCCATTCCTCCCGGTCTCGGACGGCACGCCGGTCGTGACGCTGCGCGAAGGCGACACGCCGCTGCTGCGCGCGGAGCGCCTCGAGCGCCACGTGCCCGGGGCGATCCTGTACCTCAAGAACGAAGGCGTCAACCCCACCGGCTCGTTCAAGGACCGCGGGATGACGCTCGCGATCTCGAAGGCGGTCGAGGAGGGCAGCCGCGGCGTCATCTGCGCGAGCACCGGCAACACGTCGGCGTCCGCGGCGGCCTACGCCTCGCGCGCCGGGATCGTCTGCTTCGTCGTCGTGCCGGCCGGCGGGATCGCGCTCGGCAAGGTCGTGCAGGCGCTCGCCCACGGCGCGCGCCTCGTGCCGATCGAAGGGTCCTTCGACGAGGCGCTGCGATTAGTGCGCGAGGGCGCGCCGCGCTTCCGGCTCACGCTGGTCAACTCGGTGAATCCGTACCGGATCGAGGGCCAGAAGACCGGCGCCTTCGAGATCTGCGACGCGCTCGGGCGCGCCCCGGACGTGCTCGCGATCCCGGTCGGGAACGCCGGCAACATCACCGCGTACTGGCGCGGCTTCGTCCAGTACCACGCGCGCGATATCGTGACCTCCCGGCCGAAGATGTGGGGGTTCCAGGCGGCTGGAGCGGCGCCCCTCGTCCTGGGACATCCTGTCGATCGGCCGGAGACCGTCGCGTCCGCGATCAGGATCGGCCGGCCGGCCTCGTGGGACGGCGCCGTCGCCGCGGTCAAGGAATCCGGCGGCGCTTTCGAGGCCGTGAGCGACGAGGAGCTGCTCGCCGCGCGCACCCTGCTCGCGCAGGAGGAAGGCATCTTCGTCGAGCCGGCGTCCGCGGCGTCGGTCGCCGGCGTGCTCCGGCGGTCGCGCGAGGGCCGGCTGCGCGAAGGCACCTCGATCGCGTGCATCCTCACCGGCCACGGCCTCAAAGATCCGGAGGCGGTGCTCCGCACGGAACGCCGGCCCGAACCGGTGCCGGCGACGATCGAGGCCATCGAGCGCGTCATCGGCGAGCCTGTGGGCGTCCGGTAGGCGTCCGGTGATCCGCGTCCGCGTGCCGGCGACAACGGCGAACCTGGGGCCGGGATTCGACGCGCTCGGCCTGGCCCTGCGCCTCCACAACTCGGTCGCGCTCGAGGCAGCTCCGGAGCCGCGGATCGAGATCGAGGGCGAAGGCGCCATGGCGCTGCCGCGCGACCCGTCGCACCTCGCGTACCGGGCGGCCCTCGCGGTGGCCGGCGCGCAGACGGGCGCCGCCGCGCCCCGGGCCTTCCACCTGCGGCAGCACAACCGCATCCCGCTGGCCCGGGGCCTCGGCAGCAGCGCCGCGGCGATCGTGGGCGGCGCCGCCGCGGCCAACGCCCTGCTCGGCGGTCCGCTGGACGCCCAGGCGCTCATCGACCTCGCCGCTGGTCTCGAAGGCCACCCGGACAACGTCGCCCCGGCCGTCCTCGGCGGCTTGGTCGCGTGCGTGACCACGGAGGCGGGAAAAATCCGGTGGACACGTCTCATACCCAAACGGCTGCGCGTGGTGATCGCGATCCCGGAGTTTGCGGTGTCGACGGCGGAGGCCCGGCGGCTCCTCCCGGAGACCGTCCCGTTCCGGGATGCCGTGTTCAACGTCACCCGCACGGCGCTGCTCGTGGCGTCGCTCGCCGAAGGACGGATGGACATGCTCGACGAGGCAACGCGCGACCGCCTGCACCAGCCCTACCGCGCGCGGCTCGTGCCCGGCCTGGATGCGGTCTTCGCGGCGGCCCGCGCATCCGGCGCCCACGGCGTCGCGCTGAGCGGCTCCGGCCCGACGGTCGTCGCGTTCGGCGAGGCCCCGGGCATCGGCGAGGCGATGCGGCGCGCGTTCGAGTCCGCGGGCGCGGAGTGCCGGGTCGTCGACGCGGAGGTCGATACCGAGGGGACGGTCGTGGAGGGAAGCACGTGAGCCTGATCGTCCAGAAGTTCGGGGGCAGTTCGGTCGCGACGCCCGATCTCATCAAGCACGTGGCCGGCCGGGTCGCGGCGACGCGCGAATCGGGGCACGACGTCGTCGTGGTCGTGTCGGCGCCCGGCGACACGACGGACAACCTGATCGGGCTGGCGGAGCAGATTACCACGAGCCCGGCCGACCGCGAGATGGACATGCTGCTGTCGACCGGCGAACAGGTGTCGATCGCGCTCCTCGCGATGGCGCTGCACACGCGGGGCCACCGGGCGGTCTCGCTCACGGGCGCGCAGGCCCTGATTCGCACCGAGCCGGTGCACCTGCGGGCGCGGATCATGGGCGTCGACCGCAGCCGCCTCGACCGGGAATTGGGCGCGGGCCGGATCGTCATCGTCGCCGGCTTCCAAGGGATCACCGACGACGGCGAGATCACGACGCTCGGGCGCGGCGGGTCGGATACGACCGCGGTCGCCCTCGCCTCGGTGCTCGACGCGCGGATC
Source organism: bacterium (assembly GCA_035308905.1). Taxonomy (NCBI): domain Bacteria; species bacterium. Next base: position 131,309 of record DATGFS010000022.1, read on the forward strand.
TGCCAGATCTACACCGACGTCGAAGGGGTCTTCACCGCGGACCCGCGCGTCGTGCCCGAGGCGAAGAAGCTCGCGGAGATCTCCTACGATGAAATGTTAGAGATGGCCAGTTCAGGCGCGCTGGTGCTGCAGACCCGCGCCGCGGAGCTCGCCAAGCAGTACCGCGTGCCGCTGGAGGTGCGCAGCACGTTCGTCGACCGGGGGGGAACGGTGGTGACGGATCGGACAATCGAGGGACGGCGATTGGTAACCGCGGTCACGCACGACCGCAACGTGGCGAAGATCGCCGCGACGGGAATTCAAGATCGCCCCGGCATCGCGCACACGCTGTTCCGGGCGATCGCGGACCGGCACGTCAACGTCAACCTGATCATTCAGAGCGTCCCGCAGGCGCAGGGCGCCGACATCTCCTTCACGGTCGCGCGCTCAGATATGGCGGCCGCGGTGGAGGCGGCCCGGTCGGTCGCCGGGGAGATCGGCGCGCGGGACATCATCTCCGACGAAGGCGTCGCCATGGTCAGCATCGTGGGCGCCGGGATGATCACGAACCCCGGCGTCGCGGCGCAGATGTTCGGCGTGCTCGCGCGCAACGGCATCAACATCGAATTGATCGCGACGTCCGAGATCAAGGTCTCGTGTGTGGTCCGCGCCGACGAGGCGGAGAAGGCCGTACGGGTGCTGCACGCCGAGTTCAGGCTGGACGAAGACTGACGCGGCGCCCGGTGCCGCGGCGCGGGGTTAGCGGGCGTTCTGCGGCAGCTCGAGAAACAGCTCGACGAGCGCCGCCTCAAATTGCCGGCCGGCCTGCCGCCGGAGCTCGGCCGCCGCGTCGTCCCGCGTGCGGGCGGCGTGGTAGACGCGCTCGCTCGTCATCGCGTCGAAGCTGTCGGCGATCGCGAGAATCCTCGCCTCGAGCGGGATCGCCTCCCCGGCGAGGCCGTTTGGATAGCCGGTGCCGTCCCAGCGTTCGTGATGCGCGGCGACGATGTCGATCACGGCGTCGTCGACCTCGAGGGCGCGAAGCAGCGCCACCCCCTTGCCGACGTGCTGCGCGACGAGGGCCCGCTCCTCGGCCGAGAGCGGCCCGGGCTTCTGGAGGAGGCTTCGGGAGAGCGCGAGCTTGCCGACGTCGTGGACGAAGGCCGCCTGGGCCAGCAGGCGCCGCCGCTCGAGGGCCACGCCCGCGGCCGCGGCCAGCTCCACGGCCCACCGGCCCACCTGCGCCAGGTGCGCTTCGACTTCGAGCTCGACGTCCTCGACGTTGAGCCGGTGCACGAGCTGCCGCGCGCCCTCGGGCAACCCTTGGAACGCGGCCAGTAGCGCGACGTCGAAGGGCAGGCTCTGCACCGTCCGCGACGCGTCGTGCGGGTCGCGGCCCAAGCCGCCCACCTTCGTCCCGCTCGCGACGGCGCAAAACGCCTCCACGACGGCGGGGTCGAATTGCGTGCCGGCGGTCCGGCCGAGCTCGGCGATGACGGCGCTGTGCGGGAGCGCGGGGCGATAGGGCCGGGGTGCCGTCATGGCCGCGTAGGCCTCCAGCACCGCCAGAATCCGCGCCCCGATCGGGATCTGCTCGCCGCGCAGGCCGTCCGGGTAGCCCGATCCGTCCCAGCGTTCCTGATGATGGCGGACCAGCGCGGCGGCCCGGCGCAGCTGATCGACGGATCGGAGCACTTCGTCGGCGATGAGGGGATGCTGCCTGACCACGGCCCACTCCTCGTCGGAGAGCCGCTCCGGCTTCCGCGCGATGTCGTCCGGGATCGCCACCATGCCGATGTCGTAGAGGCGCGCGCCCCACCGCACGTCCTCCACGTCCTGGACGGAGCATCCCAGCGCGCCGGCGGTGGCCGTCGCGAGGCCAACCAGCCTGCCGGAACGGCTACCCGGCTCGCCCCCGTGCGCCTCGATCGCCTGCGCGAGCGCCAGCGCGGTCCGCGTGTGCGCCTGCTGCAGCCGCCGGATGAGCCGGATGCGCCGGATCGCCGCGGCCGCGATCTCCGCGACGCCTTCCAGCAAGTGCACCTCGGGGGCGGCAAACGGCGTGCTGTCCATCCCGCCGGCGCGCGCCACGATGAGGGCGCCGATCGCGCGGTCGCCCGACCCGAGAGGCACAATCGCCAGCGGGCGGAGGCCCTTATACACCCCGTCGTCGACCGAAGACGCCTGCGGCTCCGTACTGAGCAGGGTGCCGGCGAACGCCCGCCCGGTCTGGATCACCCGACCCAGCCGTCCCTTGACATCGGGCACGGCCGGATCCAGCCAGGACAGCGGGGCGCCGGTCGAGTGTGCGATCGAAAGCGTCTGCCCGTCCGCCGAAAGAAGCGCGAGCGAGGCGTGGGTCGCGTTCGCCAGAATCATCGCGTGCGCCGCCAGCGCGGCGTACGCCGCCTCCGCAGTCCGCGCAGCCTGGAAGTCCTTGCTCAGGGCGATAAACGTCCCGACCGTGTCGAGGCGCTCTGCCGCCGCCTCGGCGGCCGCGTCGGCCGCCTGCTTCAGCACGGTGACGTCCTGCGCGACCACGAGCACGGCGGCGCGGTCGCGAAATTCCATCGGTTGGGCCAGGACGTGCACGTCGATCAGCGTCCCGTCCCTGCGGCGGTGACGCCGGGTCACCGACACGGGCTGCGCGGGTTCGGACCCCGCGTCCGGCGCCGCCTTGATCGCGGGACCCGTTGCCCATAGATCCGTGACGCGCTTGCCCGCGATCTCGTCGCGCGAATACCCGTACAGGTTCGCGGCCGCCGTGTTGACCGCGAGGATCCGCAGCGTTTGGAGGTCGTACACCCACATCGGCAGGGGATTGTTGAGAAACTGCAGAGCCGCGGGCAACCCGCGGCCGGACGTTCCTGTCTCACGGCTTGCCATAGCAAACGCTCCCCCGCGGGCGCCGCGTTGGTGTACAAATCCCTGGCATAGTAATGTTACACAATTGCACCGGTTTACAGACATCAATAGATCTACGCCGGCACCTTCTTCGAAGAAATGCGGTCGGCGGCGCCGCCGACCCGCAGAGGAGGGTACGTGCCCGTCCGCGAACTGGTTCGCGCACTGGTACGTACCACCAGAGACAGGTATGAACCAGTAGAGGGTGGGATCATGGCGCGGCGTCCGGACGCCGGTAGGCGCCCGCGGAAGCAGGGCCCGGCGGCACACGCCCGGGGGCGGGGACCGCTCTACCGCCAGCTGCTCGGCTCCATCAACGGGCGGATCCGGAAAGGCGACTGGGGCGCGGGCGGGCAGCTGCCGTCGGAGCGCGATCTCTCGGAGCAGTTCGGGGTCAGCCGCTCGACGGTCCGGCAGGCGCTCGAGCAGCTGTCGCACGCGGGCCTGCTCAAGAAGATCCAGGGCCGCGGCACGTTCGTCGCGGCGCACGGCCCGATCACGCAGCCGCTGGGACGCGTCACGGCCTTTCGCGAAGCGCTGGCGGCGCAGGGCATGACGCCCGGCCTGCGCGTGGTCAGCCGGACGCAGGAGCCGTGCGACGTGGTGCTGGGCCGGCTGCTCGGCGTCCCGCCGGAAACGGCGCTGCTGCAGCTCGTCTATCTCGGGCTCGGCGACGAGGAGCCGCTGGCGCTTTACCGGAGCTATGTGCCGGCGGGCAAGATGGCGGAGACCGTGGACAAGTTTTGCCGCGCCGCGGCGTCCAAGATACCGCCCCGCATGGTCTCGGAATTGTACGCCGAGCGCGCCGGCCTGCCCGAGCTGCGGGCGGAGCAGACGTTTGAGGTGCGTCTCGCGACCGCCGAGGAGGCCGCGTTGCTCGCGCTCGCGCGGCCGGCGGCGGTGTTCAGCGTGACGTCCCTGATCTCCGCGCTCGGGGGCGCGCCGGTGGAATACCGCCGGGCCGTTTACCGCGGCGACCGGTACAAATTCAACATCGAACGCCTGGCCCACATCATGGCGTGACGGGAGGCAGAGGATGAGCGGCAAGACCCTGCGGTTTCTGGCTCCGAACGGGCATCTCGGGTTCGCCCCGCTGAAGCCCGCGAGCTTCGAGCTCGGCGTGGCGGCGCGCCCGGACTTCATCGTCTCGGACTCGGGCAGCGACGACATCGGCCCGGGGCCCCTCGGCGCCGACACCTGCACGAGCCCGAAGGAATGGCAGCGCCACGACCTCGAGCACATCTTGCTCGCATCCCGCAAAATCGGCGTGCCGATGCTGATCGGCTCGGCCGGGGACACCGGCTCGAACAGCCGGGTGGACATGTACGTCGAGATGATCCGGGAGATTGCCGCCCGCCATCACCTCGCCCCCTTCCGGCTGGGCTACTTCTACTCCGAAGTCTCGAAGGACCTGATCCGCAAGCGGATCGCGGCCGGCGAGACGGTCGCCGGGTTGAACGGCCGGTCCGATCTGACACTCGCGGAGCTCGACGCGACGGACCGGATCGTCGCGATGGCCGGTATTCACCCGTACAACGCGCTGCTCGACCGGGGCGCGGACGTCATCATCGGCGGCCGCTCGAGCGACCTCGCGATTTGCGCCGGACCGGCGATCCGCGCCGGCTTCCCGGAGGCGCTGTCCTACTATCTCGGCAAGGTGCTCGAGTGCGCGTCCTTCTGCGCCGAGCCGTACGGCGCGAAGGAGAGTGTGATCGGCGAGATCTCGATGGACGACGTGAAGGTGACCGCGATGCACCCCGAGCAGCGGTGCACGATCGCCTCGGTCGCCGGGCACGCGATGTACGAGCGGTCCAACCCGTTCTACGAGTACGCGCTCGGCGGCGAGCTGGACATGCACACCTGTAAGTACGAGCAGTTCGACGCGAAGACGACGCGGATCACCGGGCCGGTGTGGAACCCGGCGGCGGAGCCGCGGGTGAAGCTGGAGGGCGCCGGCAAAGTCGGCGAGCGCTACGTCGGCCTCGCGGGGATCCGCGATCCCTACACCATCGCGAACATCGACCGCGTCATCGGCTGGGCGCGCCACGCGGTCGAAGAGAAGTTCGGCACGAGCGGCTACGAGCTGCACTACCAAGTGTTCGGCCGGAACGGCGTGATGGGCGACCTCGAGCCCGTGAAGACGCCCGCCCACGAGCTCGGCATCGTCGTCTACGGCGTCGCGCCGACCAAGGAGATGGCCGAGGAAGTGTGCATGATCGGCACGCGCCAGCTCTTCTACGCGCGGCTGCCGGAGGTGAAGGGCACCGCCGGCGGCGTGGCGTTCCCGCTCGACGAGGTGCTTGCGGCCAGCGCCGCCTACCGATGGACGGTGAACCACACGCTGCGGGTGAACGATCCGCTCGAGCTGTTCCCGTTGCACATGACGGACGTCGGGGCACGCACCCCGTCTGTCGCGGGGCGCACGGCCCCCGCCGGCGCCGGGAAGGCGGCGCGATGAAGCTCTCCACCCTCGCCAAGGTCGTCCGCAGCAAGAACGCGGGCGTCGACAAGATCACCTTCGACATCATCTTCGCCGACCGCGGCACCTACGAGCGCACGCTCAAGAGCGGCGCGATCACGAAGGCGTCGGTGGCCCGCCTGTACGGCATTCCCGAGGCGCGCATCTCGGACTTCGTGGCGTTCGACCCCGGGTGCGCGATCAAGTTCACCGTGTACCGCAGCCGGCCGAGCGGCAGCCCCGGCGACCCGGACATCTTCGGTGCGCAGCAGTACGCGCCGCTGCTCGACCTCGAGATCCCGCTCGACTGACCGGACGGCGGATGCGGGCGCGACCTCTCGCGTGATGCGTACGGCACCGGCAGCGGTCTTTGGCCCGGGGGCGGCGCCGGTCGAATTGGACGGATCCGCGTTCGACCGCGGCCGCGGCCAGGCGGAACGGTGTCCGGGCACCGAGCAGATCGTGCGGGACGCGGTGGACCGGCGGCTCGCCGCCGTACGGGACATCCTCGCGCGCCCGGCGGCGGCGAACTTTCTCGCGCGGCAGTGGGAGTTCACGGCGACGCATGATCCCGACGCGCTCGCGGAGGCGGAAGGCATCGCCGCGGGATACGGGCTGCCGGTCCGCGATCTTTTTGCGTCGCTGCACGCCGGCATGCTGCCCGGCTTCGGAGCCTCGCCCGCGGCGGACGGCTGCTCGGCATGGGCGCTCCGCCATCCCGAGTTCGGCGCGCTGCTCGGAAAGAACCGCGACCTCGCCGCCCCTTTCCGCGGCACGCAGCGGGTGTTCCGGCACCGGGACCCGGCGTGGCACGGCCGAACGATCCTCTGCGTCGGAAGCCTCGGGAGCCCCGGCGTGTACTCGAGCGGCATAAATTCCGACGGACTCGCGCTCGCCGATACGCAGATTCGTGCGGCGGACCAGGGCGTCGGATCCCTACGCTACTTCGCGATGACACGGCTCCTGGCGCGCTGCGCCACGGTCGACGAGGCCGTCGACGAACTGCGCCGCCTGCGGCACGCCGGCGGCGGGAGTCTCGTGCTGGCCGGCGCGGACGGCCGCACCGCCGCGGTCGAGCTCGGACATCACGCGGTCGCGGTCGAAGGGGGCGGCGGCCGGGTGGCCCGGACCAACCACTTCGTCTCGGCGGAACTGCGGGGCCGCGACATCGAGGGCGGCGGGTGCGCCGATTCGGGCGGACGCCTGCGGCGGCTCCGGTCGTGGCTCGATGGACTCGGCGAGGCGCCGGGGGTCGCGGACGCCGCCGCCGTCATGGCCTCCCACGACGACGCCGGCACCGCGGGGCTCTGCCGCCACGGCAGGGACCGGGGCGCGACTACGATCTCCGGCAGCGTCTTTGCGTGCCGCGGCCGGCGGCTCTATTTCTCGCCGGACAATCCGTGCTCCGGCGCCTGGATCGTATACGACGGCGCCGCAAATGGAGGTGCGTGATGGGGAAACGGATCTACGTCATCTTGATCGCCGCGGTCCTCGGCCTCTCGCTGCTCGGCGGAACGCGCGGCGACGCGGCGAAGGCGCTGTCGTTCGTCCTCGACACGACGGCGAACCGCACGACGGAGGCGCAGGCGATCGCCGCGCAGCTGAGCCGCGCCGGCATCACCGCGCAGGTTCGAGCCTGGCAGCTGTCCGTGCTGATCCCGCAGGTCCAGGCCGGACAACGCGCAGCGTACACGACGGACTGGGGCAGCGCCTACTTCGACCCGTACGATCTCGCGGTGCCGAAATTCGTGACCAAGGCGCGCGGCAACTTCTCCTTCTACTCGAACCCCGCGGTGGACCACGACATGGCCGTCGCGTCCAGCACCCCGAACGAGGCGCAGCGCCAGGCGGCCTACAACGACGCGCAGCGGAAGATCTACGCCGACGCGCCGTGGGCGTTCGGCTACGTGCTGCAGAATATCGAGGCGCAGTCGTCCGCGGTCACGGGGTGGACGCCGGCGGCCGACAACAGCGAGACGATGTACCCGGCGAGCGTGCGCGGCGGCGACGCGATCATCGTGGGCATGCGTAACGACACGATCGCGCCGCTCGATCCCGGCATCTCGCCGAACGACCGTGAAGCGGTCCTGCGCAACATCTACGACGGCCTCGTGGGACACTCCCCAGACGGCAAAGTCGTCCCGCAGCTCGCCACGGCGTGGCGCAAGGTCGGGCCGGCCGTCTACGACTTCACGCTGCGTCCCGGGGTGAAATTCCAAAACGGCGACCCGGTCACGGCCGACGACGTCGTCTTCACGTTCCAGCGCGTGCTCACGCCCGGCGCCATCACCGGCGTCTCGAGCACCCGCAAGGATCTGCTCGGCCCGATCCTGCGCGTGCAGAAGCTGGACGAGTCGCACGTCCGGTTCGTCTACAGCGCCTCGTTCCCGGAGGCGCTCGTGCTGCAGTCGCTCGTGCACTTCCAGATCGTCCCGCAGAAGTACGTGCAGCAGATGGGCGAGGCGGGGTTCATCGCAAAGCCGGTCGGCGCCGGCCCGTTCCGATTCGTGCGGGGCGCCCTCAACTCCGAGATCGTGCTCGAGCGCTACGACGGCTACTGGGCCGGACCGGCCAAGCTGCGGCAGGTCATCTTCCGCATGATGCCGGAGCCGTCCAGCCGGATCGCGGCGCTCCTCTCCGGCGAAGTACAGGTCATCCAGGAAGTCCCGCCCGACCTGGTGGACCGTCTGAAGGCAAGCCCGAACGTCCAGGTGAAAACCGCGGAAGGCACCCGGTCCTACGAGATCGAGTTCAACACCAAGGCGGAGCCGTTCACCGACCCGCGCGTGCGGCAGGCGGTGAACTACGCGATCAACTGGGACCCGATCCTCCGCGACATCTACCACGGGTACGGGAAGCGCCTCAGCACGGCGTTTCTGCCGAGCGGCTTCGGGTACGACGCATCGCTCAAACCCTATCCGTACGACCCGGCCAAGGCGCGGGAACTCCTGAGACAGGCGGGGTACTAAGAGCGGCGCACCGGGGGCGTAATTACATGGTGGCCCGCCGCGGAGCCGGCGGGCGGCGGAGTTCGCGATGCGCATGCTGAGGATCGTCCGTCGGGTGCTGCTCGCCGTGCCGGTGGCGCTGGGCGTCGCCGTCCTGGCGTTCCTGTCGCTGCACCTGCTGCCCGGCGATCCGGTCCAGATCATGCTGGGCGACACCAACTCGAGCGCCGCGACGATCCGCGCCGTGCGGCACGAACTCCATCTCGACCAGCCGCTCCAGGTGCAGTTGGGGCTGTTCTTCGCCCGGCTCGCGCACGGCGATCTCGGCGCGTCGATCGTGCAGCAGCGGCCGGTGGCGGCCCTGATCGCGGAAGCCCTCCCGGCGACGATCGAGCTCACGGTCGCGACGATCGTGATCGCCGTGCTGATCGCGGTCCCGATGGGTCTCGCCAGCGCGCTGCGGCCGCGCTCGTGGATCGACCGCGCGGTGCTGTCGACCTCGCTGCTCGGCGCGAGCATGCCGGCGTTCTGGTTCGGGCTGCTCCTCATCCTCTTCTTCGCGGTGAACGCGCGCCTGCTGCCGACGTCGGGGCAGATCGATCCGACGATCGGCGTGCCGACGGTCACCGGCTTTCTCCTAGTCGACAGCCTGCTCGCCAGCAGCGGCGCCGCGGTCGCGAGCGTGCTGCGGCACCTGGTCATGCCGGCGCTCACGCTGGGCGTGGTGTTCGCCGCGGTACTCGCGCGAACTGTGCGGTCGTCCATGATCGAGGTGCTGCACCGCCAGTACGTGACCACGGCGCGCGCGAAGGGGCTCCCCGAGACGGCCGTCGTGATCAAGCACGCGCTGCGCAACGCGCTCATTCCGGCGATCACGGTCGCCGGGCTGCAGATCGGCGAGCTGCTCGGCGGGAACATGATCGTCGAAACGGTCTTCGCCTGGCCCGGCCTCGGGCGCCTCGTCGTCAACTCGATCTTCGCCCGCGACTACCTCGTGGTGCAGGCGGCCGTGATGCTCTACGCCCTCACCTACGTCGCCGCGAACCTGGCCGTCGACGTGGCCTATACCGTGCTCGACCCGCAGATGGAAGTGGCGTGATGGGCGCCCAGCCGCTGCGCGCCGGCGTGCTGCCGATCCTCTACCCGGTGCGGCGCCACGGCGTCCGCGCGCTCTCGTCGCTCCGGCGCATCGCGCGAGGCCTCGCGGCGGAGCCGGTCGGCGCGGCCGCGGCGGTGCTGGTGCTGGTCTACATCCTCAGCGCGCTCCTGGCGCCGGCGATCGCCCCGTACAGCCCCGCGTCCACCGATCTCGCCGCGCGCCTCGCGCCCCCGTCCGCGGCCCACTGGTTCGGCACGGACGCGCTCGGCCGCGACGTCTTCTCCCGCACGATCTACGGCGCGCGGGTCAGCCTGCTTGTCGGCGCGCTCACGGTCGGGCTCTCCGCGGTGATCGGCACGGCGCTCGGCATGGCCGGCGCCTACTTTCGCGGCGCTCTCGACATGGTGGGCGCCCGGGTCGTCGAGCTGCTGCAGGCGTTCCCGTATCTCATCTTCGCGATCGCGATGATGGCGTTTCTCGGCCCGGGCTTCTGGAACCTGATCTGGGCGCTCGCGCTCAAGGGCTGGATCGAGTTCTACCGGCTCGCCCGCGGCGAGACGCTCGCGCAGTCGAACCGCGAGTACGTGGAAGCGGCGCGGGCGATGGGCTACCCGACGTCGTGGATCCTCGTGAGCGAGATCCTGCCGAACATCGTGAACACGGTGACGGTCGTGGCGCTCCTCCGGCTCGGCTACTTCATGGTGCTGGAGGCGTCGCTGTCGTTTCTCGGCGTCGGCATTCCCCCGAGCATCCCGGCGTGGGGCTCCATGATCAGCGACGGCCGCGGCGTGCTCTTCATCGCCTGGTGGGTGAGCACGATCCCCGGCCTCGCGCTGCTGGTCCTCGTGCTGGCGGTCAATCTCCTCGGCGAGCGCATGCGCGAGATTCTGGATCCGCACACCGTTGTGCCTTAAGCCACAGGAGGATCCCCAGCACCAGGCCCCACCCAAATGTGAGCGGAATGTCGCCGACGAGTTCGGCGCGTTAGCCGGAGCTCCTGAAAGCATGCTCCGGAGCTCGCTTAGGCAGACTCACCGACCCCGTGCCCCGCGGGTGCCCAACGGAGCGGCGCGGCGGAGGCCGGTCGTCAAAAAACCCTCAAAAACATCGGCCAGCGATCGGATGTGAATCGTTGACCTGCGCATCGGCTCTGCGCTGCCTCGACTCCGCGGACGTAGGGCGGCTCTCCGGATCGAACCCGAGCGTCGAGATCGAGCAAGTCGGGCCCAAGATGGACGGTTTGCGGTGCACTCAGTGGACTGGCGCTCGGCGGGTTCTATCTCGCCGATAAGTTGCGGAGGATGGTCCGGCCCGACACCCGCCTTTCGTTTAGCTTCGCTTCCGCAATGCGCGCTTCGAAGCCCGAATCGGTGTCCACAACGCAAGAGCAGCACCCGTCGGGTCGTTGATCACGCTGTAGCGTCCCTTCCGCGGCACATCCGATGGCAGAACTATGATCGACGCGCCCATAGCTTTAGCTTGCTCGGTTGATTTGTCCACGTTGGCCACTTGGACGAAAGGGAGCCAGTGTGACGGCACCGTCCGATTTACCACTGGCATCATACCGCCTGCCGTCCCTGCCCCGACGTCGATCTCAGTATACTTATGTTTACCATTGGACGCGTCACGTAGTCGCCATCCAAATAGCCGGCTGTAAAAACTTTTTGCTCTATTATGGTCCTGGGTTTGCAACTGAACATACGTAAATGGATTCGCCATATTCCTCGCCCTCCGATCAATTTGCCTTCGTCACTTTCTGTCCAGGTTTTCCGGGCAACCGAACCCAACCCCGGAACTATAGACTGATCGTTCATCGTGTGCCCTTTCCGAACAACTCCCTGTCTGTTTCTGTGATCGTATCCGACGATTCCCCGGTGAGGACGTTGAAGCGACCGAACACCTGGCGAAACGCGGCTTCCCAGTCGGTGCCATATCGCAACAATCGAGGTTCGACGACATGAGGGACATATTTTAGCGTCCTCAAGTATGCCACGATGGCGTAGACATCGTCGTCCGCCATGCTAGCGTAGAACTGCCATAGCATGACGTGCTCCAGGGGGCTCGGCCTGCCGTATCTGTCTGGTTCGGTTGAGATCCCTCCACGAATCGCCCGTACTACCTGCTCGTCTGGGACGCCCCTCAGATCTCCGCCTATTCCGAAACGCGTCAGATTCGAAGAGTACAAGACTGCATATCCCGGATAGGGGAACACCGCGAACCCCTTTTCATCGGCACGCAACGGCAGGTCAGGTCCGAGCCGAAATACACCAAGGAAGGGATCTGATGGGTCCCCGCCTACAAATTCCTGCAAAATGGGGCCACTAGCAGTAAACTTCTGGAATGAATGACACTCACGGCAGCCAACCAAGGCGTTCATCAGATAAAGTCCACGTTCGGCGGAGCGGCCTTTAGGTGCAAACTCTGGTGCCTTGACCGTCGCAACTTGAGTGGACGATCGCTCAGGAGAAAGGCGACGGTACCGCAGTCGGCCTTGGAGGAAATCGTTACGGATGGGAGCTAGGCTTCGCACGTAGGCGACCAGCGCGCGCACATCATCATCGGCCATGTTTCGGTAGAAGCTGTGCGGCGGAAATAAGAACAGAAATTGAGGGTTTGCACCCTGTTTCCTTTTACCAGCCCGGATTACATTTACCAAATCGTCTTCGGTCCAGCAGCTACTCGAGGCTCTTGCCCCACAAGGTTCCAAGCCGGTCGCAGGATCAGGTGTTATGTTCGACGAGTACACGACTCCGTTCGATTTTCCGGAAAAACGCAAATAGAATGGGACACCGCCCGAGAGGTATCGATTAGGATCCAGATAACGATACCAATCGGGATCTGTACGGAACTTGCGATCTCTCTCAACAGCTGTCGCGTCTTCAGCGGCCGGCCGCGTGTTCTCAACAGCGGGCGGTGTGTGGCATCCCGCGCAGGCCCCTATCGTAGCAAGGTATCGCCCTCGCTCTACTAAGGTGAGTTGCCCTTGAACGGAGCGCTGAACCTGCCGGGTTCGGCGATCAGCCGTCACCAGCGAATATCCGATCAGCAGGATGCAGCCTACCACAACACTTATTGCCATAGACAGGACGCGGCGGTTCACGTTCACTGCAGCACATTCTCCGATTTGCGACCTGGGTCTACTGTCTAAGCCGCGGGTGTCACTTCTTCTTCGCCGGAACCCGGGGGGCCTTAGCGGCGAGGTGATGGGCAGCATTCGCCCACCTGCTCAGCAGGTCCGCCTTCCGCTCGAAGATCTTTGGAACTAAGACCCAATGGGCCATCGTTCGATTACCTGCAGTCCAGGGCTCAGAGCCACCCTTCGACATAAGTTCATTGAATAGCTCGACATCTGGAAGTCTGAGGCCGATACGACCCGTCTTCCAGACCAACGCATAGATATTGTTGTTAGCAAACAAAGCGTGACAGCCAAACATTTTCCGGTCTGTGACGCCAGGCAGGCCCCGCGATGCTTCGCACAGGACCGACTTCAGCCGTTCAATTGTTTGGTCGGAGGCGAGCTTTGTTTTTGTCCTCATTCAACTTTCTCCACTGTTGCGGCATCATTGGAAAAGTATTCATGTCCGCAGCGGGGCGGCTGGGTACGGCTCTAAATTCTCGCAGCTGGACATCAAGATCCCGTAAGTCCAGACGAGGGATCGTGATCGCTGGCCCTGCAGGCTCACTACCACATATTGAGTGTCCCTTTCTGTTCCATGTCTCTTAGGAACTTAACGGCCCCTTTTTCTTGTGCTGCACGATCGACAAAGCTTTGTAACGGAGTGATCTGGACCTTCATGAAGCTCCAGAAAGGCAAACTCTGCAGGGTCCTGCTTAGTTCATTGTTGTCTGCAACATCCAGAATCATTGCAGACGCCTTCGATCCTGCCACCACCCCGGCGGCTCTAATTTTCCCAGCCTTCTCCAACTGGACAACCATATCCAGGCTAGGAATGATCGCATGCTCCACCATGTGAACAACCTTCTCGGGAGGATGCGCCGGGCCAGGTTCGATATACTCAAAATTCACCAAGAACAGCATCTTCACCACCACCTCCTCATGTAGTTCTCGCTCGTTGCTGCTTCCGGCATCTCGAGCTTTATTCTGCAGTCTGAATGAGACGCCCGACGGTTCTGAAAGCCTCATCTCCCGGAAGTTGCATTCCCACGTCTATCGGGTGTGCAAGAGCGATGATGCGTGCGACAGGGTTTTTGCTGGCCTCTTTCAAATTTCGCGATTTCCGAACCTCATCGACCGATTCCAGTGGAATGCACTGAGCGATGCTCACTGGCGTACCGACCGGCGGGAACCCTACGACCCGCCCGTAAGAGAGTGTTCCGTGGATTGCTCGGAACGCCCCAAACGAGGTTTCGATAATCGCGTAAGGATTGAAGTACAAACGCGCCGGAAAACGGGAATCGCCCAGAGATTGCGCAATTCCATAGGATGGCAGGAAAATGTCAGGGTACTTTTCCTTTAGGGTCTCCCCGAGTATGATCCGGATCGGCCCAATGCTGGGATCTTGCATTCTTGCGTCAAGATTGAGAATCTGCATCCACACTGTTTCTCGACCCGTCTGGAAGAACTCTTCGGGTCGATTTAAGAAATCCGTTTCCGCGATCCTGCTCGGAAGCGTGGACCCCGCCGGTATCGGAATTTTGACGGAGTGATTCGCGGACCGTCCTTTGTAAACGAATGGCGCCGAGCGCGAAACTGTCTGTACGGCAGTCGGCATATCCAAAGTAACCATCTTCCCCGCCATCGACCCTGTGAGAAACTCGATCATGATGATGAAGTGACTCAGAAACCCGTCAATTCCTTCGGGAGGGAATGGGTCAAAGTGATCTCCCATCTTGTTAACCATCTCATTGAAACCAGCCTCCAGCTCCGCTTGTGCCGGGTCGGCCGCTAAAGATTGAGAGGCCGCGATTGCTGCAGCTGAGATTCCCAGTTTCTGTAAGAACTCTCGTCGAAACGAGGTAGATCTCGATAAATTCGCTTCCCCAGAATGCTTGTCTTCAGGCATCGTTTCGCTCCTTTCTGACCTCAGTTGTCCCAAGCAAACGCTACATAGCGACTATAGGGGGCAGCAGCCACGATGGTTTCTCTCAAGTTGCTGATGTATTGCTCAGATCGTATTTGGACAAAACGGTCGGAAATTGAGTGAGAGGTCCCGCGCTTCCCGGAGTCGACCGAGGGGAGGTCGAACTTATGGGACGGGGGTGCGGCTGCATGAGGGACGCAACGCAGCGACGGTGGACGGCCGAGGGGAAGCTGCAGATCTTGGACGAGACGCGGAAGACCGGCCAAACAGTAAGCGAGGTGTGTCGCTGCCACTAGATAGCCCTGGGATAGTTCTACAGTTGGGAGGGGCAAGTGCCGTCAAGCGGCGCTGACAGCGTTGCGCAACTGCAAGCGCGGACGCAAGCCGGCCAAGACCGAGGCCGATCTGCAAGCGAATGGACATCATGCCGCGGCGACAACAAGGCGGTCCTTATCGGCGCCGGGCACGAACCCACGTTCGTACCGCTTTGCCAAAAATGTCGACCATAGCAATCCAGGTGGAGCAGGAATTTCCCGCAGCGCAAGATCAAAGAAGTTTCGCCGATCAATTTTACCGATACTACTTTTGACCGCCACTTAACTTACAACTCTCACACATCTCACACAAAACGCCGACTCATCTCCGAGGCGCGACGGAGCGGTTGTCATGAGTTGGTTGGCTCGGCGATTCCTCACGATTCCGGTTGCAGAAGTCACCTTCGCCCGGCGCGGTTTCCACGCCGGCGACGCTCAGACGTGCTCGTGGCTCGAGCACATCGGCCGCACCTTTCTCACCGGGTATCACGCCGCGCTCGAACACGATCCCGAGGCACTGGGCCGCGGCCTGGACGCGGTGGATCGCGATGTCCGCGGTTTTGCGTTCGAGGGCGCCGCGATGGCATTGACGCTCCTCGATGCTCTGTCGCCGTGGTCACGCAACAGGCGGATGACGGCGCTGCTGCGCGGCCGCGGGGCGGCGCACGTCTACATGGTTCACGTCGGCGCGGGTTGGGCGCTCGCCCGTCTGCGGCGGGGCGCCCGTCCGCCGGCGCATCTCGACCCCCTGCTCGGATGGCTGGCCGTCGACGGGTACGGCTTTCACGAGGGGTATTTCGCCTGGCGGCACTATGTCCGCGCGTGCCGGCCGCCGGTCCGGGTCAACGGGTACGAACGGCGGGTCTTCGATCAGGGCCTGGGGCGCAGCTTGTGGTTCGTCGACGGGGCGGATCCGGCGAGGATCGCCGCCGCGGTGGCGAGGTTTTCGCCCGACCGCCATAGCGATCTTTGGAGCGGCGTGGGCCTTGCCGGCGCGTACGCCGGCGGCGCAACCGAGACCGCGTTATCCGCGCTCGCGCGGGCGGCCGGCGCGTACCGTGCGTGCCTGGCGCAGGGCGCCGCGTTCGCTGCGACCGCCCGACAGCGCGCCGGCAATTCGTCGCCGTCCACCGAGGCCGCGTGCCGGGCCTTCTGCGCGATGTCCGCCGCCGAGGCGGCGCAGCTCGTTGAGGCGGCGTTGCAGGATCTCCATGCCGAAGGTCCGGTGCCCGCCTACGAGGTGTGGCGATCCCGGATCCGGCGTTGTTTTGCCGTGGAGGCCGCCGCGCCGCCGGCCGGGCGTAGCGCATGATTCGCCAGCGGGCCACCGCGTTGGTAGCCATTGGCGTCGTGCTGGCACTCTACATGATTGCCCAGCCATCGACCGTTGCGCCGGTCGACCTGGACCGCCTGGCTGCGGAGTTCGCCTTTACGTCGTCCCCGCTGCCGGGTGTGCCCGGCGAGATTGAGCGATCGGTACGTCCGGTCCACCCCAGCCTTCGGCACATCTCCGCCTGGATCTCCTCGGTCGGTGCCGCGGTCGCGCTCGCGGACATCGCCGGAACGGGACTGCCCGCGGATCTCTGTTATGTGGAGACGCGAACGAACCAGGTAATCGTCGCGCCAGTTCCCGGCACCGGCCCGCGGTATGCGCCGTTTGTGCTCGACCCGGCACCGCTGACGTACAACGCCACCATGGCGCCAATGGGATGTCTGGCGGGCGATCTCGCTGAGCGTGGTGTCACCGATCTGATCGTGTACTACTGGGGACGGACGCCGATCGCATTTCTACGCACGGAGCCATGCGGCGGGTTGCGGGCGCAGTGTTTCGTCCCACAGGAGCTCGTGAACGGCGGGCTCCGATGGTACACCAATGCGGCCCTTCTCGCCGACGTGGACGGAGACGGCCATCCGGACCTCGTCATCGGCAACTACTTTCCGGCCGGGGCACGCATCCTCGATCCGAACGCCGGCGGCCGGGAAACGATGCAGGCGTCGATGTCCCGGGCCCGCAACGGCGGTGGGCTGGTCCTGCTCCTGTGGGAAGGCGAGGTCCGCGGACCTCGGCCGGAGGTGAGATTCCGCGCCGTGCGTGGCGCGCTGCCCGACGCCGCGGAACATGGATGGACGCTCGGGCTCGGCGCGCAGGATCTTCGCGGCAGCCTCCTCCCCGATCTTTACGTCGCCAACGACTTCGGGCCCGACATCTTGCTGGACAACCGCTCCACCCCTGGGCATCCCCGGTTCGTGCCGCTGTACGGGCGGCGCGGCTTCGCGACCCCGTCCTCCTTCGTCCTTGGACGCGATTCGTTCAAAGGAATGGGGGTCGCGTTCGGCGACCTGACCGGCTCCGGGCACCGGGACATCGTGGTGAGCAACATCACGACTCCGTACGGCCTTGAGGAGAGCAACTTCGCATGGGTCAACACGGGGGACGTCGCCGCCATGGAGCGCGGAATTGCGCCGTTCGTCAACCGGGCCGAGGCCTTCGGACTGGCGCGCAGCGGCTGGGGATGGGACGTGAAGATCGCAGACTTCAATAACGCCGGGCGGCCGAACGTGCTCCAGGCTACGGGGTTCGTCAAGGGCGACGTGGACCGCTGGCCCGAGCTGCAGCAGCTGGCGATGGGGAACGATCTGTTGTTGCACGATCCGCGGATGTGGCCGAATTTCGTGCCGGGCGACGACCTGAGCGGTCACGAGCACCTGCGGTTCTTCGTCCCGGCGGCGGGCCATTTCGTGGACATCGCCACGCGCATCGGCCTCGGCACCCCGCGCGTCAGCCGCGGAATTGCCGCCGCGGACATCTTCGGTGACTGCCGATTGGATTTCGCGGTCGCCAGCCAATGGGACCGCTCCTACTTCTACCGCAACACGAGCGCGACCGTGGGGCGGTGCTTGGGGCTCCATCTTCTCGTGCCGGTGCGGAGGGGGGCGCCCGCAACGACGCAGATATTCCGTGGCCCGCGGCCTGGGGTCGCCGGCCGCCCGGCGCTCGGCGCGACGATCGAGGTTATTCTCCCGAACGGTCGCCATTTCGTGGCGGACGTCGACGGCGGGAACGGCCACTCGGGCAAGAGCAGTCCCGATGTACACGTCGGCCTTGGAGCAATCTCCGCGCTCACGACATTCACGACGGCGATTGCCTGGCGAGATCCTGATGGGATGATCCGACGGGAAACGCTACGGCTGACACCGGGATGGTATACGGTTGTCCTCGGTTGGCCCCAACGGAGGTAATGCTGTGGCCGCGCGCGATCCATGGTACCAGGATCGCCGGCTGGCCGGTCTGCGACGGTTTTCGATCGCCATTACCGTGTTCACGGTATTGGGGGAGACGGTATTCGGTTTCGAGCCCTCGTGGGCGCAGATCGTCGTCTCGGTCGTAACCGCGTACGGGATGGCGATCCTCCTCGAACTTGTCGATGCGTACGCCGCCCGACGGCCTGTCCGGTTCCTCGGAGGATGGGGCCTGCGCGGCCTCGGCGAGTTTCTGCTTCCCACTCACATCACGAGTCTGTCCGTGGGATTCCTGCTGTATGCGGGAGGGGCGCTGTGGCCGCTGGCGTTCGCCTCGGCCGCCGCGATCGCGTCAAAGGCGGTCTTCCGCGTGCCGACGGAGCGCGGAATGCGCCACTTCTTCAACCCGTCCAATTCGGGCATCACCCTGACGTTGCTCGTCTTCCCGTGGGTCGGGATCGCCGCCCCGTACGAGTTTACGGAAAACCTCCGTGGGGCGGCGCTGTGGCTGCTCCCGGCCGGCGTGCTCATCTCCGGGACGTTTCTGCTCTCGCGGTTCGCCCAACGGGTACCGCTGGCCGCCGCCTGGATCGTGGGGTTCGCGGCCCAGGCCGTCCTTCGGAGCATCCTCTTCGCGTCGCCGCTGTCCGCGGAACTGACCCCGATGACCGGCGTCGCCTTTGTGCTCTTCAGTATGTACATGGTGACCGACCCGGCATCGAGCCCGGGGAGCGCCGCCGGGCAAATCGAGTTCGGACTCGGTACCGCCGCCGCGTACGGGGCATTGATGGCTCTCCACGTCGCCTACACCCTGTTCTTCGCGCTGACGATTGTATGCGCAGCGCGGGGCGCAAGTTTGTACGCGGGCGCCTGGACGGCGCAACGTGCGAGGCTGCAGACCGCCCCTGCGGCGATTTCGGCCCTCGAAGCGACAAACCCGTGAAGCCCAGCATCGCGATCGTCGGGATGGCGTGCCGGTATCCGGACGCACGGACACCGCAAGAGTTGTGGGAAAACGTGCTCGCGCAGCGCCAAGCCTTCAGGCGCATCCCGCCGCAACGGCTGCGCCTCGAAGACTACCTTGCGCAAGATCGCGCCGCCGCCGATACGACGTACTCGACCGAAGCGGCGGTACTCGAAGGCTACGAGTTCGACCGCGTGCGTTTCCGGGTGTCCGCCGATGCCTTCCGGGCGGCCGACATGACCCACTGGCTCGCGCTGGATGTCGCGGTTCAGGCCCTCGCCGACGCGGGATTCCCGGGCGGCGCCGGACTCCCCCGCGATACGACCGGCGTCGTCCTCGGGAACACGCTCACGGGGGACGGTTCGCGCGCCAACGCGCTCCGGTTGCGCTGGCCGTTCGTCCGGCGCACGGTCGAGGCCTCGTTGGCGGCTGAGGACTGGCCTACCGACCGCCAGCAGGCGTTCCTCTCCGATCTCGAAGCACGGTTCAAAGCCCCGTTCCCGGCGCCGAACGAAGAGACCCTTGCCGGCAATCTCTCCAACACGATCGCCGGCCGGATCTGCAACTACTTGGACCTCAAAGGCGGCGGGTACGCCACGGATGGCGCGTGCGCCTCGTCCCTGCTCGCGGTCACCCAGGCGTGCGCGGCGCTCGAGGCCGGCGATCTTAACGTGGCGATCGCGGGCGGGGTGGACATCAGTCTCGATCCGTTCGAGCTCGTAGGCTTTGCGCGCACGGGCGCGCTCGCAGCCAACGAGATGCGCGTCTACGACACCCGTCCGACCGGGTTCTTGCCGGGCGAAGGATGCGGTTTTGTGGTGTTGATGCGGTCCGCCGACGCGAATGCGCAGGCGCGTCGCGTCTATGCGGAGGTCCGCGGCTGGGGGATCTCGTCGGACGGGCACGGCGGGATCACGCGGCCGGAGATGGCCGGCCAGCGCCTGGCGCTCAGGCGGGCGTACGATCGCGCGGGTTTTGGCATCGACACGGTGGCCTATTTTGAGGGCCACGGCACGGGGACGGCGGTGGGCGACAACACGGAGATCCTTACGTTGTCGACGTGCCTGGCCGAAGCCGGGGCCAGCCGTCCCGCGGCGCTTGGAACGGTAAAGGCGAACATCGGCCACACCAAAGCCGCCGCGGGAATCGCAGGGCTTCTCAAGAGCACAATGGCGGTGTGGACGCAGGTGGTACCGCCGGTGACCGGGTGCAGGAACCCGCACCAGGCACTCACCGCACGCTCGGGCGTCCTCCGCGTACCGGACGAAGGCGTCCGATGGCCCTCCGATCAGCCGCTCCGGAGCGGCGTCAGCGCGATGGGTTTCGGGGGCATCAACGTGCACGTCGCCATCGAGGCCGCGACGCCGGCCCGGCGCGGCGCGCTTACGTCGGACGAACAGACGCTGCTGTCATCAGCACAAGACGCGGAGTTGTTCCTGCTGGGAGGCCGGTCGATCGGTGAACTGCGCGCGCAGCTGGACCAGATCCGCCGCCGCGCGGCGTCGCTGTCGCGGGCGGAGATGACGGACTTGGCGGCGGCGCTCGCGCGGCAGATCCGGACGCCCGTCGCGCGAGCAGCCGTCGTAGCGTCCACGCCGGCCGAGTTCGGGACGCGGCTGGAAACGCTCCACCAATGGACCGGCGTGGACGCTCGGACCCGGCTGGACCCCACAGACGGCGTGTTCTTCGCCACCGGCCTGACCGCGCCGCGCATCGCATTTCTGTTCCCCGGACAGGGCTCTCCTGTCCGCCGGGACGGCGGCGCCCTGGGCCGCCGGTTCCGCTGGTTGGACGACGCGTACGCGCATGCGCCCTGGCTCCGCCACGATGGCGAGTTCCCCCAGGCGATGGTGCAATCCGCGATCGTCATGGCATCGCTTATCGCGATTGATGCGCTGGACAGTCTCGGGATCGGGGCGGCCGTCGCTATCGGGCACAGCCTCGGAGAGCTCACGGCGCTTCATTGGGCCGGCGCACTCGATCGCGAGGCGCTGCTGCGCGTCGTGGCAGCGCGCGGAGCCGCGATGACGGCGCTCAAAGGGCCGCACGGGGCGATGGCCAGCATCGCGGCTGGGCCCGAGGAGGTGCGCGGTCTGCTCAACGGAGACGACATGGTCATCGCCGCGTTGAACGCTCCGCGGCAGACCGTGGTGTCCGGTGCTGCCGCCGCGGTCATGGACGCCGCGGCGCGGGCCCGCGCTGCGGGCTTCGCCGTGACGCTGCTGCCGGTGGCCCATGCATTTCATTCGCCACTCGTCGCAGGGGCAGTATCCGGTCTCGCGGAGAGCCTCGCGCGTGAGACCCTGCGGCCGCTCCGCAGAGCGGTCATCTCGACCGTCACCGGGTCGCGGCTCGCGGCCGAGGAAGACCTGCGCGCGCTGCTGTGCCGGCAGATCACGGCGCCGGTCCGGTTCGCGGACGCCGTGGCCTGCGCGCCGGACATCGACCTCTGGCTCGAGGTGGGTCCCGGACAGGCATTGCGCGGACTGGTGCGCGAGTCGACCGAGGGCCCCGTCGTGGCTCTCGACGCTGGCGGCGATTCGCTTGGCGGAATTCTCCGCGCGGCCGGCGCCGTCTTCGCCCTCGGCGTCCCGATCCGTCAAGAGAGGTTGTTCGGCGACCGTTTCGCCCGGCCGTTCGAGGTCGACACGACCCCGCGATTCCTGGAAAACCCCTGCGAGAGCGCCGCAGGACCATTCGACCAGCCGCCGGCGGTACTGACCGCCGAGGCGCCACACCGAGCGCCGTCCGAATTCGCGGCCTCCGACTCGGCGACCGACGTCCTCACCCTCGTGCGGCGCCTGGTGGCGGAGCGCGTGTCGCTCCCGCTTGAAGTGGTGAAAGATGGCGATCGTATGCTCACCGACCTTCATCTCAACTCCATCGGCGTCGGACAACTCGTGGTCGATGCGGCCCGACATCTGGCCGTGCCGCCGCCGCCTGCCCCGACCGATTTCGCCAACCTGTCCGTCGCCGAGATTGCGCAGGCACTCGAGGAGGCCGCGCGACTCGGCGGCGCCGCGTCGAATGAGGAGGGCGGCGCGCCGCCCGGCGTCGACCGGTGGGTTCGGCCATTTGTGGTCGGTCTCGACGACGCACCGCTCCCGCCGCCCGCGCCGTCCGGGGGCGGCGGTGCATGGCGTGTGATCGCGCCGCCGGGCCACGCCCTTGCGGCGGAGCTCACCGAGGTCCTTCGGGGCTGTGGGGAAGGAGGGACCGCGGTCTGCCTGCCGCCCGAGGACGATGACAGCTGCGTTGCGCTGCTGTTGGAAGGGGCCCGCGCAGCGTTGCATGCTAGCGCCGGGTCGCGATTTGTGCTCGTTCAGCATGACCGCACCGCCGCGTCGGTTGCCAAGACGCTCCACTTGGAAGCGCCAGCGCTGACGACGTGCGTCGTGACGGTGCCGCGAGATCATCCCCAGGCGGCCGGCTGGATTCGCGCCGAAGCCGCCGCCGCGGTCGGCTACGTCGAAGCCTGCTATGACTCGACCGGGCGGCGCCGCACGCCCGTCCTAAACCCGCTGACGTTGTCCACCGCCGCGGTGCCGGATGGAGAACTCGCGGACCGCGACGTGCTGTTGGTGACCGGCGGAGGCCGCGGAATCGGTTTCGAGTGCGCGCTCGGGCTCGCGGAAAACACCAGTCTCCGGCTGGTTCTGCTTGGCCGCTCCGATCCGATCACCGAGCCGGAGTTGGCGGCGAACCTGGAACGTCTGCGGGCCGCCGGGGTACCGTTTCGCTATCTCGCGGCCGACATCACAGATGCCGACGCCGTACGCGCGGCCGTGCGCGAAGCGGAAGGGACGCTAGGTCCCATCACCGCCGTCCTCCACGCGGCCGGCACCAACGTTCCCCAACTCCTCGCCACGCTCACCATCGAGGAAGTTCGCGGGGCGCTGGCGCCCAAACTGGACGGGCTCCGGAACGTCCTCGCGTCATTAAACGAAGACCGGTTACGGTTGCTCATCGCGTTTGGCTCGGCGATCGCCGAAACGGGGTTGGCCGGTGAGGCGCACTATGCGGTCGCCAACGAATGGCTGACACACCTGACGGGTGAATTTCAAGCTGCGCACCCGACGTGCCGCTGTCTCGTCGTCGAGTGGTCGGTCTGGTCGGACGTAGGCATGGGTGCGCGTCTGGGGCGCATCGGCGCGCTCGAGCGCGCCGGGATTGCGCCGATCGCGCCGGCGGCGGGCGTGGACATCCTGCGTCAGTTGATCGCGCAGCCCAGCCTGCCGTCCGCCGTTGTGGTCGGCGGCCGGCTGGGAACGCCGCCGACGTTGCGCATGGCCGCGTCACCGATCCCGCTGTGGCGGTTCCTCGAGCAACCGAGAGTCCACTACGCCGGCGTGGAACTGGTCGCGGATGCCGAACTGTCCACGCTGACGGATCCCTATCTCGACGATCATATCTTCGGCGACGACCGCGTGTTCCCGGCCGTGATGGCGTTGGAGGCGATGGCGCAGGCGGCCGTCACCCTTGCGGGCTCGGGCTCCCCGGCGAGTATCGACGGCATCTCGTTTGATCGTCCGATCGTCGTCCCCGCCCGCGACCGCGTCACCGTCCGGGTGGCGGCGCTGGTGCGCGAACCGGGATGCATCGAGGTGGT
Organism: bacterium; assembly: GCA_035308905.1. Lineage (NCBI taxonomy): Bacteria > bacterium. The sequence goes on from DATGFS010000022.1 coordinate 154,866, forward strand.
GCTCCGCAGCAGCACCACCGCCTTCCGGGTGGATCACGTCCGTGCCGTCTGCCGCATTGGACCAATGCAGACCATCCCGCCGGCCGCGCCTGCCTGTCGCCCGGCGCCACCCGGCAGAGTCCCGCTTGACCCGGCGACTGACCTCTACGGCGACCTGCTCTTTCACACGGGCCGTTTCCGGCGAGTCGCCGGATATCGCCGGCTGCGCACGACGGAGTGCGTCGCGCAACTCGCTTCGGTTGACCCGACGCCGTGGTTTGGACACTACTTGCCGCAACATCTGGTGCTCGCCGACCCTGCCGGTCGGGACGCCGCCGTGCACGCCGTGCAGGCATGCGTGCCCGCCGAGGCGCTGCTCCCAATTGGCGCCGCGCGATTCGTGCCGGGCGAGCTTCCCAAGGGCCCGCGATTCGCGCACGCGAGGGAGCGGCACCGCGCCGGCGATCTATTCGTGTACGACGTGGACGTAAGCGACGCGGACGGCCGGGTCTGCGAGCGGTGGGAAGGACTTCAGTTCCGCCGCATGCACCCGCAGAAACCTCGCCAGGGATGGCCTCCTGCGCTGTTGGGTCCCTGCGTCGAGCGCCACATCCGGGATGTCCTGGCGCCGGGCTCAACCGTGTCGGTGGTGATCAGACGCGAGTGCGATCCCCGCCGCTCGCGCGGCGATCAGGTGCTCCGGTTCCTGTTAGGGGACCACGCGCGGATCGTTCGCCGCCTCAACGGGAAACCCGATGTCGCCGGCGCCGGACGCACCGGCGTGTCCGCCGCGCATGCCGGGGCGCTCGTGATGGGTGCCGCTGCCTCGGGCCCCGTGGGGTGCGATCTCGAGCCGGTCACCGACCGGCGATCGGTCATGTGGCGTGGGCTCCTCGGCGCCGACTACGTGCTGACCGGCTTGGTGACGCGGGAAACTGGGGAATGCGAAGCGGAGACAGCGACCCGTCTGTGGAGCATCCGCGAGAGCCTCACGAAAGTCGGCGTTTCACCAACGGTGCCGATGCGGTTCGTCGCGGCGTCCAACGACGGCTGGGCGCACTTCGCCGCAGGCTCGTTTTGTTGTGCCTCCTACATCGCCGACATCAAGGACATCCAAGGCCGGGTGGCACTGGCCGTTACCGTGCCCGCACCCGGCGACCCGAGCCAAAGCCGGCACCGCGCGGCGGTTCCGGCCGGCGACCGCCCGGGCAGCAGGTCCCCCTCGGAAGACGCGGCGATCGGAGGCGGCGGCCGTGCGCGCGTATGAATATCGGCACGTCATCGGGTTCGAGGAGACCAACGTTGTCGGCAACGTCTACTACGTCAACCATCTCCGGTGGCAGGGCCGTTGCCGCGAGCTGTTCCTCCGCGACCATGCGCCGAGCGTGCTCACGGAGTTGGCCCGTGGGCTTCGCTTAGTTACGGTGCGCTGCTCGTGCGATTACCTCGCGGAGCTGTCCGCGCTGGACGAAGTCGCGGTGCGGATGTTTCTTGGATCGATCATGCAAAGCCGGATAACGTTGAGCTTCGAATACTGGCGGCGCGGGCGCGACGGCGAGCAGCTCGTCGGGCGCGGGGAACAGCAGGTCGCCTGTCTGCGCCGTGACGGCGACCAGTGGGTGGCCGCGATGATTCCGGACGATCTGCGGGACGCGTTGCGCCCGTACGCCGGGGGTTAGCCGCGTGCGCGGACGCAGCGTGCAGGAGAGAGGAGGGCCACCGTGACGGCTATAGCTGGTCCTGCGTCTTATCCCACTGAGCGCCCGGTAACGGCCGTGGGCGATACCGGCCAGCGACCGCCCCGGCGTCCCGGGACCGTCGACGATCACCGCGACGCGGTGGAGCGAGTTATCCACGCAATGCGGGAGCGGCTCGACGAACCGTTGTCCCTGCGCGACCTGTCTGAGATCGCGTTGTTTAGTCCGTATCACTTCGACCGGATGTTCCGCGACGTCACCGGCATATCGCCGTTTCGCTTTCTTGCCGCGCTCCGCATGGAGGCCGCCAAACGGCTGCTGCTGACAACGCAGCTGCGCGTGACCGACGTCTGTTACGAGGTCGGATACAATAGTCTCGGCACCTTCACCGCGAACTTCACGCAACTGGTGGGATTGCCTCCCCGCAGCCTGCGCCATCTCCGTCTCCTCCTGGGTGAGACATCGGTTTCCACAGTCGTCGCGGACTCTCACCGGCCTGCGCGCGCCTCGTCCGCTTCGCCCGGGGGCATCAGCGGCACCGTTACGGCACCCTCCGAGTTCACGGGATCCGTATTCGTCGGGGCTTTTCGGACGCCAATCCCCCAGACTCGGCCGGTCAGGTGCGCGCTGCTCGAGGCACCCGGGCCGTACGAAATGCCGTCAATGCCCGACGGTTCGTACCACATATTTGCTCTTGGATCGCCCGCGTTCGAAAGTCTCAGCGCGATGCTCATGCCCGAGGCGGCGACATTATGGGTCGGCGCCGCGTCTCAGGGCCTGACGGCGCACAACGGCCGGGCCGATGCCCCGGGGCGAATCGAACTACGTGCTTGGAAGGCGACCGATCCGCCGATGCTGGTCGCGCTGCCGGCCCTTCTGGTCGAGCGGCGCGCGCGCACGACATGATTACATCGTCCGGTGATATCGACCCCGGAAAGGCGACGCGCGTGGAGCCCGCGATCTGGAACACCCTCGACGTCCTCAACGGACCGCGGCACCGCGAAGCCTTGCTGGTCTTCCTGACCCTGGTCCTCTCGCACTGGGTCGAGCACATCGTTCAGGCGGTGCAGATTTTCGTCCTCGGCTGGCCACGATACCAGGCGCTGGGGGCGCTGGGGCTGCTGTTCCCGTGGCTCGTGGGGTCGGAGACGCTCCACTATTGGTACGCGCTCGTCACGTTGGTCGGGCTGATCGCGCTGCGTCCGGCATTCGGCGGACCGGCCCGCGGGTGGTGGGACGCGGCGATCGCAATTCAGATATGGCATCATGCCGAGCATGCGCTGCTGCTCGGGCAGGTGCTGATCGGGCGGAATTTGTTCGGGGCGCGCGTGCCGACGAGCGTGCTGCAACTGTTCTTCCCACGGGTCGAGCTGCACCTCGCCTACAACGCGGCGGTTTTCATTCCCATGATCATCGCGATGTATCTTCACGCGCACCCGTCGCTGAAGGACAGGCGACTCGGAAGCCGATGCAATTGCCATCGACGGCTTGAATTGGCTTCCGGATAGGCGTTGGGCGACGCGCGTTGCGTCGCCGTCACCGCACGCCGAGAGCGCAACCCTGGAGAAAAGGGCTCCATCGGTCGGTTGCTATGCTACCCGTGGGCTGGGCATGGCGGTGTCATCGACGCGCATCTTCACTTTGTCACCGGCGCGATGCTGACGCGCGCGGCAAGGCAATTCCCGCGCCCACGCCGGCCGCAGGCGGCCTCTGCAACCCGTGGGCGCCGGGCAGAGGACGGACCTGCGACGGTGCCCCCCGAGCAACTGGCGCGGCAATGGATCGAGGTCCTGGATCGACACAGAATCGATGCGGGGTTCTTTATCGCGATCGGTGAAGGCAGCGAAGAACTCGCCACACTGGTGCGGCAGCATCCCTCACGGTGCTATGCCTGGGGCAGCGTCGTCGACGCCACGGCGCCGGGTGCCGCGTCGGACGTACGGCGCTTTCCGCAGTGGGGGTTGCCCGGTCTGAAGCTTTACCCACCGTTCCAGTGGTTCAGTCCCGGCAACCGCGCAATCTACCCTGTACACGAGGCCGCAGCTGCTCTGGACCTCCCCGTGCTATTTCGTTTCGGCATCACGATCGCGCCGACATACGACTTGACGCACGCGAGCCCGCTGCGCCTTTCCGTGGCGGCCCGTGATTTTCCAGATGTGTCGTTTGGGATCGCCCACTGCGGCGCCGGCTTCCTCCGGGAAGCACTCATGCTCGCCTACCATACGGACAACATCTGGACCGACACGTCGGGTACGAACAACTGGCGCCTGTATACGCTGGGCGCGCCGTCCCTCGATGACCTATTTCGCGACCTCGCGCGCGCCTACGGGCCGCACCGCATCGTCTTCGGAACGGATTCGACGGCACCGGAGAGGTACCGTGCGGACATCGTGCGCGAGCAACAGGAGGTCCTTGAGCGGCTCGAGGTTGACGAGCGCGATCGCGCTGCCATCTTCACGAACAACGCACGCCGACTACTTAGACTTTCCCCTTCTGTCGACTACGACGGTGCTCCGACGGAGCGGCGCACGGCCCGGGCGACCGCGGCACGAGGCCCGACATGATACCGAGGGTGGGCGCGGTGCCGATCTTCACCCAGGACCAGGACCGCGCGCTCGACTTCTTCTGCAGCAAACTCGGCTTCAAAGTGCTCGCCGACTATCGGATCGGTCCGTTTCGGTGGGTTTCGGTGGGACGGGAACCCGGCGAGACAGAGCTCATCGTCTACCACCCGATCCCAGACTTCAACGGCGACGAGTTCGAAGAGTTGAGCCGGCGCATCGGCACATGGACTGGGATCGTATTCCTTACCGACAACATTTATGAGACCTACGAGTTATGGAGACGGCGTGGCGTCGTGTTCGCTGGGCCGCCCGAACGTCAGCCCTGGGGAAGCTGGGAGACACGATTTTCGGACTTCGACGGCAACCAGTTTCATCTCGCTGAGCGGCCTCGCCCGGACGCCCGAGCATGAAGAGGCACGATTCTGACGCCCCCGATAGGGACTAGGTGCATGGGTTCGAATACCACCTTCCTCCGCCCCCCTCGATCTCCGTACCGCCAGGTTGACCGGGTGAAATGTCAGCCCGGCAAATGGGGGCAACTGCAGCCAGTCTCTCAGCCTGGCGTGTACGCCCACCCGATCCACAGGGCCGGAAACTCGACAAGGTAACGACGCTCCGGAAGGTGACCGAGGCAGACTGTCTGAACGGTGCCCCAGGGGTGCCCCAACGGAGGGGTTCTGGACCACTGGCGGCTTTCGAAAACCCTTATTTTACCGGAGCCGGCGATCGGATTTGAACCGATGACCTGCGCATTACGAACGCTTGATAGCGATATCGTTGGATCCTACAAGGCGGCGGCGGGTAGATCTCTCAAAATCGGTCACGCGCTGGCCGATCGCGATGGTGGGGTTCCCCGGAGGTGGTGGCGCCTCTGGCGCGTTCGTAGGAGATGGCCAACCATCCCTGTCAACGGAAGGTGTTGCGAGGCTCGAAACTGGCCAAGTGTGATCCCGGACAGAACAAGGAAAATCCGAAGCACCCTGTCCACCATAAACCCCTGGGCACGTCCGACCCATCGATCCGGCGTCTAGCCGGCGTGGTGGTGATGAAGGTGGTGCACCGCGTGCGGGGCCGCCGTCTCGCGGTACACCCGGCCGCCGCGCACGACCGTCTTCGGCACCAGGCGCTGCCGTCCGGTCCGTACCTCGCCGTGCGAGTCCTCGAACCGGAACTCGCCCTCGCGCAACTCGAAGGCCACCGCATCTCCCCAGGCACCGGCCCGCAGCGTGCCAATGCGGTCGGCCATGCCGAGCGTCTGCGCCGGCGTCGCGGTGACCTTACGCAGCGCGTCCTCGAGGGACATGCCGAGGTGCAGAAACTTGCTGACCGTCGTGGCGAGGTCGAACGCCGGGCCGTTTACGTTGTAGGCGTGCAGGTCGCTCGAGATCGTCTGCGGCTGCACGCCCTGGCGCAGCGCGCGCTCCGCCACCTGCCACGAAAAGCTACCGCGGCCGTGCCCGACGTCGAAGATTACGCCGCGCTCCATCGCCGCATACACCGAACGGCGGACCTTGCCGTCGTCGTCCAAGATACCGTGCGACTGTCCGTGGAAACAGTGGGTCAGCATGTCGCCGTCCCGCATCACGGCCAGAATGTCGTCGAGCGACTCGCACCACGCTTCTTGCGGGTGCACCATAATCGGCAGGCGCACCGCGTCCGCGGCCTCCCGCGCCAGGTAGAGCGGCTTCATCCCGGCGTCCCGGCTCACGATCTGATTCCGCGTGAGGCGCACCTTGACGCCGAGGATGACGTCGCGGTGCTGCTCGATCGTCGCGATCGCCTTGGGCACGCTGGCGTATCGCAGGTCGTCGAGCTCGCCCACCGCCGCGCTCAGCATGCCCATCGAGGAGATGTTGAGCCGCGCGTAGAGGCGCGTCGCCGCCACGTCGATGACGTACTTGCGGAACCCCGGGAACGTGTCGGCGCCCGCCGAGCCCGCGTCCACCGCGGTCGTCACGCCCTTCGCGACGCAGTTCGGGTCCGGCTCGATGCCGTAGTGGCTCACGCCGTAGAAGACGTGGACGTGGAGGTCGATCATCCCGGGAGCGACGAGGAGGCCCGAGCAGTCGACGGTTTCCGCGGCGTCCGCGACCCGCAGGCCGGGATCCACGGCCGCGACGTACGCGCCGGCGAACGCCACGTTCGCGGCGGCACGCGTCCCCTCGGCGGGGTCGAGCACCGTGCCGCCGGCGAGTAGCAGGTCGTATCGCGGGGCCATGCCTTCCAGGTTCACCGGTACCACGGCGCGGCTCCTCCGCACGGCCCATCGTGCCGCCTTAGTCGCGACTGCCGGTTGGCCCCACTTCCGAGCGGCGGACTGCGGTCATTGACAGTCGCGGCCGGTCCCCCTAGAGTAGAGTGAAAGCGATGACGGAGCGGGAGTACGTCCGCCCGCCGACCCGGAGTTCGCGCGGCAGTCGCGCGAACTGAGCGAGCCGGATCAGGTGCAAGCCGGCGGGAGCGGCGGACCGAACATGGCTCCGGAGCTGCCGGCCGAACCGCCCGGCGGATCCCGAACAGGATTCCGTCCGGTCTAGTAGGCGCGGACGCTGCGCCCGCGTGAGAGGGCGGCGTTCTACAGGCAGGGACCCGCCGTTTCACGGGGCCGGCCGAGGAACGGCCGAGGCCCGCGCAACGCGGGCAAACGTGGGTGGTACCACGGAGGCGTCCGCCTCTCGTCCCCGAGACGAGGGGTATTTTATTTTGTCCGGCCCGCCGCCGGCCACCATTTAATGAAGCGGGCCGTGGAGGGCATCATGGCGACCTACTATATTACGACGCCCATCTACTACGTGAACGGCGAACCGCACATCGGGCACGCCTACACCACGATCGCGGCCGACGTGGCGGCGCGGTTCAAGCGGCTCGCCGGGTACGACGTGTTTTTCCTCACCGGCACGGACGAGCACGGCGTGAACATCGCGCGCGTCGCCGAGCGCAACGGCGTGTCGCCGCAGCAGTGGTGCGACCGGATCGCCGGCGAGTTCCAGGCGCTGTGGCGCCGCCTCAATATCTCCAACGACGACTTCATCCGCACGACCGAGCCGCGCCACGCCAGGGTGGTGCAGGCGATCTTCACCCGGCTCTTCGAGACCGGCGACATCTACAAGGGCATCTACGAGGGCTGGTACTGCGCCCCGTGCGAGAGCTACTACGCGGAGACGGAGTTGGGGCCCGGCAGGACCTGCCCGATTCACACCAACCGGCCGGTCGAGTGGACGTCCGAGGAATCGTACCTGTTCCGGCTCTCGAAGTACCGCGACTGGCTCCTCGAGTACATCGAGGCGCGCCCGCACGTGCTCCAGCCGGAGGGCCCGCGCAGCGAGGTCCTGTCGCTGCTCCGCTCGGGGCTCAAGGACATCGCGGTCAGCCGCACCACGTTCACGTGGGGGATCCCGGTGCCGTTCGATCCCAAGCACGTGATCTACGTCTGGATCGACGCGCTCACCAACTACATCACCGCGGCCGGCTACCTCGACAACCCGGAGCGGTTCGCTCGGTACTGGCCGGCCGACGTCCACCTCGTCGGCAAGGAGATCGTGCGCTTCCACGCGGTGATCTGGCCGATCATCCTCCACGCTGCCAAGATCCCCGTCCCGAAGCAGACCTTCGCGCACGGGTGGCTCACGTTCGGGGGCCAGAAGTTCAGCAAGTCGCTCGGCACCGTCCTCGATCCGTACGCGCTCGCGCAGGAGATCGCCGCCGAATCGGGGGCCGAGGTGGACGTCGCGATCGACGCGATCCGGTACTTCCTGCTGCGCGAGATTCCGTTCGGGTCCGACGGGGACTTCAGCAAGCCGGCGCTGATCCACCGCTTCAACGCCGATCTCGCGAACGACTACGGCAACCTCCTCAACCGCACGCTGCCGCTCGTGGAGCGCCACTTCGACGGCCGCGTCTCCGCCCCCGGCCCGGAGGCGGGGGGCGACGCGATTCTCCGGGAGACGGCCGCGGCGGTCGTCGGGCGTCTGGACGGGCTCATCGACCGGCTCGACTTCCGCGCGGCGCTCGAGACGATCTGGGAGATCCTCGGCGCGGCGAACGCGTACCTCGACCGCGAGGCGCCCTGGCGCGAGATCGGCGCCGGCAATACCGAGCGGGCCGGCACGATCCTCTACAACACGCTCGAGGCCGCGCGCGTCGCGACGGTCCTGCTCTCGCCGTGGCTGCCGACCGCGACGCAGCGGGCCTGGGAGCAATTGGGCCTCGACGGCTCACCTGCATCACAGCGGTTGGCGCAGGCCGCGCAGTGGGGCGGTCTCCAGGCCGGCACGCGCGTCCGGCCCGGGCAGCCGATCTTTCCGAGGATCGAAACCACGCCCGCGGCGAAAGGGCAGGCGGTCGCCCGCTCCGCGCCCGCTCTGAAGGCCAAGGCCGCAGGGGACGGAGACGTTACGACAAGGGGGAATGTGGTGAGCCAGATCTCGATCGACGAATTCAAGAAGGTCGAGCTTCGCATCGCCGAAATTCTCGAAGCCAAGGTGGTCGCGGGCGCGGACAAGTTGCTGGAATTGCGAATCAAGATCGGGGACGAGACCCGCACGCTCGCGGCCGGGATCGCCCAGCACTACCGGCCGGCGGATCTCGTCGGACGGAAGATCGTGGTCGTGGCCAACCTCCAGCCGCGAAAGGTGCGGGGCGTGGAGTCGCAGGGTATGCTGCTCGCGGCCAGCCACGGGGATCAGGTGATTCTGCTGACGCCGGAGAAGGACGTCCCGAGCGGCGCCCCGGTCTCCTGACCGGAAGACCGCGGGGCGGCGGGCCGGACGTCGGCACGCCGGAGCCAAACACATAGGGGGTGCACATGCACGCTCGGGGCGCGTTTCGCGCGATCATACTGTTGATCGGGGCCGCCGTCGTGGCGGGGACGGTGAATCCGGCGTTCGCAGATCCGCGGGACATTTCCGTGGGCGGCGTCTACATCACCAGAATCACCCAGCCGTCGAACGGCTACACTGCCGAGCAGCGCGCGACGGAAATCACGCGGCGGATTACGCAGATCCTCAGCACCCCGGAGCTCCGGGAGGGGGCCGTGGTCACCGTCACCCAGAGCGGGGCCGACGCCCAGGTCACCGTGGGGAAAATCCTCGTCTTCACCGTCACCCCGGCCGACGCCAAGGGCTCGGGCACCACGCTCTATGTAGCGAAGCAGTGGGCGCGCCTTCTGGCGGAGGGTCTCACCAAGGCGCTTCCGGGCTCCAACTTCCACGGGTTCTAGCCACCCGGCGTCCGCGCCGCACTACCGGCAGAGTGGGTAAGAAGCCCTTAAACCAGACGAACGGAGAGGGCCTCTCATGCCGGTTCGCCGCACGATTATTATCGCAGCCGTTCTCATCGGCGCCGCCGTCGTCGCCGGCCTCGCGAGGCCGGCGCTCGCGGATCCGCGCGACGTCTCGGTCGGCGGGGTCTGGATCACGCGCATCACGCACGACTGGGCCGGGGTGAGCGCGGCCGACCGCGCGACGGAGATCACGCGGCGGATCACCCAGGTGCTCAGCACGCCGCAGTTGCGGCAGGGCGCGGTGGTCTCGGTCAAGCAGGACGGCGCGAACGCGCTGATCACGGTCGGCAATATCCTGGTGTTCATGGTGACGCCGGCGGACGCCCAAGGCGCGGGCTCGCCGATGCACCTCGCCAAATATTGGGCGGCGCTCCTGGGGCAGGGACTGACGAGGGCGCTGCCGGGCTCGGCGTTTTACTTCTAGCGACGCGCGCGCCCGCAGGCGTACGTGCCGGACGCCAGTGACCGACGACTCGCCCGGCGTACGGGAATAGTATCGAGATAACCAGAAGGCCAAGAACCCAGAAAAATTGACGGTCCATCCGGGCGAGCGGCTCGGTACGCAATCCACGCACCTCGCCACGAAGATGGCGAACAGCCGCCCCTGGAGAACCGAGGCGCCCTCGAGAAACCCCAGGCGCTTATCGATTTGCTCGTAAGCGCCTTCCAGATCCGCCATGCCATTAGCCGCTGCCCATAGTTCGTGGTCGAGTAGCCCTCCTTAGGGGAGGTGAGCCGGCGGTGCAGCATTTTGGTGCCCGCACTAGGCGAGGCTGCGACGCAGCCACTCCCTAAGCAGGAGGATTTCGTCGACGACAAAGAAAAATCACCCTAAATATTGTAGTTAAGTTTCGCTTAATCTCTATTGAAAACCGACAGTCCGTTCCATTCCATCGGGGGGATGCTGGATGGCGCGTCGGATTTCTTCTTTCAGAATTGCGCGAACTCTACTGCCACTGCTGCTTGCGTTACTAATTACTGGATGCTCAGTTCCGATTAGTAGCACACTGAGACAGATACGATTGCAATTCGGAAAACTCCCGCCGGTGTCGCTGCAAGATTTCCTTGCTCTCGCACAACCCGATGAACCTGTTGATCCTAACGACCCCAAGAATATCGAAAGAACGCACGACGAACCACTGAAACATCTCATTCGTTACTATCTCTTTCTTCGCCGGGATGCTGAAATCGACGGCGGCCGGTATGTCGACGACCCTGTCGGGGTGTTAACGTCAAGAGATCTAGGACCTATTACTTTCTCTTCGGGATCTTCCACTCTTGGCAGTGCCACACTAACAAACATTGTAGCGCTCACCGGTCCCTCTGCGTCAGTACAAAATGTGCCGGCGAGAATTTTCCGTTTCTCGGCCCTCGGCGGAAGTCTATACAATTTCACGGTAGCGACGATTGCGGCGGTTGTCAAAGCCAACAAGGATGCCATTGATGCGAATCAGACCATCAAGGACTTCCTGGCAAATCAGGTAACCGAAGCGCTAGATGAATGGCACGATGCTTTGCCTGCGGCCGATTGCGAACTCGGCCGCATTGTAATGGTACCGGCCGAGATTGATAAGACGAGGTCGATGACGGAACTGATCGATCTTGGACCCGCCGCTCTCGAAGCAAAAGTTTCTGAATACTGGAAAACGCTGAAAGAATGGGAGAAAACCAAGCACCCCTGCGAGTGGGACGCTCACCGGGTCAAGTTGGTGGTATCGAAGGATCGATTTGGGCCGCAAGATCTGGAGTGCCCTGCCAAATCATTTCCTGGCACGCAACTCGATCGGGCTGGCCAAGTGTACCGTGATAATAACGGTAACGCAATAGGTTTGAAGACATTAGATTGGTATGCGGTGGCTCAGATTTGGTCCGATCCAACAGGGGCATTCGTATATGGAAGCGATCACGCATATTTTGGTACCACAATGCAGAACGCAGCGACTACTCTCTATATGAAGATATGCGGCGACAGCGACCACGTGAACAAGCCCGGTGAGTCAGCGGACTCCTGGACTTCTACCTACACAATCACCCTCTCTAAGAGTGGTTTCGCGGACAAGGGTTTTGCTATGAAGGTTATCATGCACCAAACTACCGCAGCCGCCGAAAAGAACGCTCAAGAAGTTCGCATCGCCATGAATAAACCGATTTCTAATGCACCGCCACGGTCGACACCATGACCGCAAATGTGGACTGATTGGTCGGTGCCGCACCAAATTTCGAGTAAAAGATCACTAACCGGCCGACATCACCCCATCGCGCGGAGACTGGAAAGTAGACATGTCACAGATGATAGACCCCTAACGCTGCCTTGGGCAACAATATAGTATGGGCGAGTGACGTGTTCACGGAAGAGACGCGAAGCGCCTATTGTTTTCTGTTCCATGGCCACGTCGAGTGCCGAGGACGTGCCCCGCAACCTAGAGTTTCTCTTCTCCCGCAACCGCCTCAACGTCGCGGTTGCGCCCGCGATGTGCTTGGCGTTCGTTGTGGCAAGTCCTCGGCTCCTCGAATCGGGCCGATACGATCGAGCAGATGCGCTTAATTAATGCTCTTTGTAGATCTGTAGGTCTCGCCGCCACGTAGCAGAAGCAAGTCAGTCTGCCGATCCTGCTGCGCAGTCTTAAGTGTCTCAGCGACGTGGGAGGATGAAGATGAAAGCGTGGACCCTTGACGATACGGATTCTTACTTCAAATTCCTCTGTGCCAAGATACCGTATGCCCACACTTGGGGCGGCTCCGATCGCGAGAAGAGGGAGGAAATTCGCCGCGCTGTTGCGCCAAGCTTCCCTCTCAATATTCCACCGGCTCGTTGGTGGGCTCTTAGACTGTACACTCGCAAACGTGGTGACGATTGGGATATAGAGAACATACCGAAACTCGTTGTGGATGCTTTTTCGAAAGACCAAATTGGAAAAGATCGATCGGCCTACCCCGAGGTTGGCCTTTTCGCCTACGACACGATTGATTACGTCCGGATCGTCCAAGTGGCCGGAGAGCCACGGTCCGACGAAGACTCAACCATCGTTGAGATCTTCGGAGCGAAGCCTTAGCATCCTAGGACTGCGCCTGGTTCTGGCGAGCGCCAGCCGGCCCTTGCTGCGGCAGAGGCCACAGCCGCTCAAGTTTCCAAATCGGCCCGCTTGCATTGTGGAGACCATCACGCTTGAAGTCCCAGCCCTCCGGCAGCCACGGCCCTTTGGTCAGCACATACACTTCGTCGAACTGAGGGTGCGCCGCCAAGGCCGCGCGGAACTCCTCGCTCCTATCGCCACGCAAGGCTCCGATTAGGTCCCAGGCACAGGACTCTTCCACGACCAGTAGCAGCGAAAGCGCTCCTGCACCAGATGCCTCAGCCAGCTTGCGGTACCGGTCAAGCTTCGCCTGCTTGTCGGCGATCGCATCGATAAGCGATCGTGTATCCGTCCAGAAGACCCTTGGAATCGGAGTCCGCCACTCGTACGCATCGCCCCCTGGCACTGGTTCCTTAAACTTGTATTCAACCTCAGTCGACGCCGCGGGAGTGATTAGCTCCACGTACACATGGCTCGCCCAGCGGAAGAGCGGCGTGGGATCCTGTTCACGCACACCAATCATGGCGGCCCGGCGGTCTCGCTCGGCCGTTCGAAGGGCTCGCTCGATGGCGGTCCTTACCGCCGTCTGGTCTCCAGAGGATCTCAGAAACTCCTTAATCAACGGTACTGAATCGATGAGCCCGACGGTTTGATAGATGGTGAACGTGACGCGATACCCGCGTGCTCCAAGGCACGTGACGGCCACGTCTCGGAGCCACGTGTACCACCGGCCGAGGAGTTGCTCCTCGATCTTGGCCTCTCCCGAGGCACGGTCCCCGCGGTAAACGCGGGTCACTTCGACAGCGATGCGGGCGCTGTGGTCCTCGGTTTCGAGAAGGGCGTCGAGGTGGTCGCCGTTGGGGTTGCCCACTGGGGGGTGCATGGCAGCGAGAGTCAGTGGCGGACGGTGGAGCCGCCGGAATTCGTTGATGTGCTCGAGATCTGTGGCCACGCTTAGCTGGCTCACGGTCGAATCTCCCCGACAGGATATGTTGGATACGATCGTACAGCCGTCCGTTGCCGTTGCCTAGGGGGGAGTGGGAGGGTGGGTGTTCCTTCGGTGTGCGCTACCCCCTGTCTTTGCGCAAGCTCAGGCCACGAAGGCTCTTGCATCCGTCCGTGACCTGGGGTGTACTTTGAGCTGTCAGCGAGGCGCCTTGACCAAACCGTCCGGAGGGATTACGCTTTCCAAAATCGGCAAACCGCCGATGAACCATCAACGTTAGCAGCTGAACCTTATGACTATCATTCTCACGTGCCGGGTCCCCGAAGGCGCGATCATGCTCGCCGATAGTCGCGCAGTCTGGCAGCGCGCCACAACGCCGACAAAGCCGAGTGTTTCTCAAGACACACTTCAGAAGATACTTCCGCTCGGTCCGCGCTCCGCCATCGGCTACGCCGGCGGCGTCGGTGCTGCCGGTCTCATTATCAACGAGATTCGCAAGCGATTGCGAGCAAAGCCACGCCTGCGGACGGTGCGGAAACTTGCCGCGGACATCCCGCGCGTAGCTAAGTACTACTACGGGGTTTACGTGAGTCGTACGGGCCACAAGCCATCCGTCGCCCTGATGCTGGGCGGTGTCACGGATTCCGGGGCAGTGCTTACGTGGTGGTTTGCCTCGCCGACGTTCGTCGGGCATGAATTAGCAAGCGGCTACAAGGTGCTGGGATCCGGAGATGTCGTCGAGTCCCGCCTTGCGGTCGTCTATCCAACGTTGGCCGGCCTCCCCGGCCTCAAGGACCGGACCGACTCGCTGCTGTGGGAACTCATGGACGAGCTTTCACGGATCGGCGTGCCGACTGTGGGCGGACTGCCGCAAGTGGTGGCACTCACGCAGAGCGGGATTCAGCCTCTTCGCTACGGATTCATGACGGTCGACCCTCGAGGGTCCGCATCGCCAGCTCGGACTATGGAGATGGTGTCCGGACGATGGATTCAGACAGATCTAACATCCGGCGATCAAATTGCCGTCACGGAACCTGCGGCCCTGTTGTCAGGGCCGCCCGTCCCGCGCCGGGTGCACGACTATGCTCCCGCTGTCTCCGCGCCCATACTCAAGTGGAACCTCACCCGGTTCCTCACCTGTCTCACCGTCGACCGAGATGCGGGCTCGACGGAATTCAACGGCGTCTTCACTGCACTCGCGTCAAGTGAATACCCCGCGCGCGTTACCTTCATGGTCTCGGCCCGTTTTTGGGGCCCCGTGGGTCAACGCGAGGCGACATTCGTGCTGGTTCGCGGAGATGAACGTCAGTCGCTTCTCTCGGAGACGGTCAACGTTCTATACGCGACTGAGGATGTTCAGTTGGAAAGGGTGCTGACCGCGAGCATTCAGGGGCCCGGCCCGGCGTTCTTGGAGTTCAGCATTGACGGGCACACTCTTGGGCGCCGTCCCCTGTACTTTGGCGAAATGCCGCACGAGTTCACGCAAGAGGCACCTTCTCAGAATCCCGCGACGTTGAACAGGGCGCTCCTTGAACAGCAGCGAGCTTGCGTCGACGCTGTAATAGAAGAGTCACGCGAATCCAAAGTCGTGTACTGGACGATCTGCCACAACTGCATAGCTGACGGCACCCGCCTGCGCTTTGAGGGTGAATTGATGGTGGTTTATTGGCGCTCGTATCCCCTGCGATTTCCAGCGATGCTCGCGGGCGCCTTTTTCATGCCAGCCGGCGCGCATACGATTCGAGTCGACCTCGTAAACGCAGCGAGTCGTCAGGTAACGCCAATAACGACCGCCCACGTCACCTCTTCCTCAAGCTATGTTTTCACGACAATTCACGGGCAGTGTGAAATCGTGATCCCGTCGCATGGACTGTACTTCCTCAACCTCTATGTGGACGATGTTCTCACCACGCCGATCGTCCTCGTGGCGGAGACCGACCAACCGGCGATTTCGTACGGTCTCCACGACGCCGATCTCGAACGCGTACGACGTGGCGAGTTCGCTGTGTTGCTGAGGGGCGCAAAACAAACTGACGTCCCTGGGAATTCGCAGATTGTCCCTCTAAGATAGACGAGCTCTCTCAATCAATCTCGTGGTCGGTCTTGAACCTGTTGAGATGGTAAGTACTTTTCAGCAAACGCTTGATCGCCGTTCTCTCCCCTAGTGAAAAACCGTACGGGCCGGTCGCCGGCGGTGCTCGAGGTCTCGGCACGCAGAGGGGTCAAGAATTTGTCGCTGAACTTCATTCCATTCTCACAATGAAATCATCTGCGACGGGATCAACTACGCCTTCAAACGAGGGGCGAAACACGAGCCCGATGTAGCCGAGAGCCACTGGGATTAGCCCGATGAGCGAGAGCGCGAATAGCCTAATTGGGGCGGTCAAGAACACCGTCGCGTACGCGACGACTAAACAGGCGCTCGGAATAGTGACGAGTCGTTTTCCCGTTCCATCCAGTTCGTACCATTTCTGCGTGGGCACCCGACCCATTCGGCTCGCCTCTTCGTTTTGTGATTTCAAGAACTACCGCAGTTCGACTCCTCTGCGGAGGTGACGCCGGTCCGTCCCAAGAGAAACACGACAATTGAAAGCCCGAGATAGAACAGGAGCTCCCCCGCCCAGCAGGGAACCATCTTGACCCTCTCCACCCCCGGAACACCTGGGCGCAGTGAATGATGTGGAAGCGATCTACCCGGGGTTGATGAAGCGGAAAGAAACCCTTGAATAGGTCACGCGTGCCAAAGTCTGTCTGATTCCGCTGGCGTGTCTCGTGTTGAGAACTCTCAAGAGGTGAAAGCTAATGCACAAGAATCTGACCGCCCTGTTGGGAGCCGGCGCATCAGCTAGTTGTGGTTTGCCGACGATGTGGGCATTTGTAGACGAATGGTTGGACCGTAAAGACGAACAATCGCAGCTTCCGTTGGCACACTGGATTCTCCGAGGTTGGGGCCATCCAGGGCACGCGACTCCTCAACACGATCTTGAGGGACTGCTTACGATACTCCAAGACCTGTCCGAACAAGAGCGACCGACCGGAACGTCATTTGGTATCGAACTGGGCGTTGGATCCTTACACTATCCGTGGGTGAGGGCGAGGCACTACTTGGATGAGCAGGTCGGCTTCAAGACACAGGGCCACTCTGCAGGACGTTTTCGTGAGTGGTACACATCCGATAATCCGCTCATAGACTTCGTTCTCAGCCACGAGAGCAATAAGGAGTGGACTTGGAAATACGTACCCAATGAAGCCCGCGCGATTTTCAACGATCTGAAGGAATTCATGCTTACTCGCTTGGCCACTGTTGACTCTGACCAAGCGCGTAACATGTTCCTTGAGTTCCTTCACTTGCTCTTGGATGACGAATCAAGAGCTTACTGTTTCTCGCTGAATTACGATCTGGTCCTCGAAGATGCTCTAAACGGGTCACAGTGGGTCCTTGAGCGCGGCTTTGATCACACTGGCAGATGGAGAGGACTAGACTTAAATGGCAGTGGAAGACCGAAACTTATCCTCGGTAAGATGCATGGCTCCCTCGACTGGACACTTGATGAGCATCGACAACCTATCGCTACCGCGACGAAGGGGCGAGTGCCCCCGGAGACGTTAGTCGTCTACCCGGTAGCGACGAAGCAGTGGTACAGGCAGCCGTTTTTCTCGCTCATTAGTTCCTTTTCTGACCGGTTAATGGAATCGGATGTCCTTATCATTGTCGGATGTTCCTTAAGAGACGAGGCAATCGTCAGTGTGGTGAGCGATGCATGTAACCGAAATAAGAGTCTCCGCCTCATAGTGGTTTCGCCTAGGATGAGTGATCTTGAGGTACGCCAACAACTATCTCTTGCGGCGCAAACAATTGTCCGATTAATTAATACTCGATGGTTGGGGCCCGAGACTGTCGCGGCACTCTCCGCGCAAATCGAAACGGCTTGACGCCGCCTGGCTAGGCGATACAAACGGCGGACGGTTTCTCAGCGGACAGCCCGGCGGGGTGCACCGTGCAACGGCCGCGTTTGGGCAAGCACGAGGCCGTCGTTGTGAAGTTCGCCTGGCTCTAGTATCGTATACGGCATCGTTCTCCGGGCGACGTCGGACCGCTGAAAGGGACAATCCGTGCCAGACGACCGGAACTTGGACTTATACACAAAGCCGATGGACCAGATCGAATTCGAAGATCTGGAAGCGTTCCGCCGAACGCAGCCGCGCGAAAGTCCGCGGCTAGACTTCAAGCAACCTATGGACCAGCGCGTGGTAGAAACCGTGGTCGCCATGGTCAATACTGACGGCGGCCTGATCCTCGTTGGTGTGCCGGAAGAGGTCGTGGCAGGCCAACGGACCAAGGGCATGGGATGGCCGCCGACCGGTGTGCAAGCGTCGGCAGAAGACGCGTTTATGAGCATGTGCCGGGCGGCGTACGGGGGAGACTACCTTCCTAAGATCAAACCGCTGGCGATTCCTGACCACGCCGGCAGGTACGTCCTGTTTATTCGAATTGACAGGCACACCCGACCCCGAATTCTACGTCACGATGAGAAAGGTGTGCTGATGCGGGTCGGAGATCAGAATATCCCTGCGACCATCGAGCAGCTCGAGGAACTCCTAATTCACAGGCCCCAGCGGGCATCAGACCTCGAAGGTTTGTATGAGCCGCTACGTGCCGACCTTGACATGGCCTTGTCGACGGATGGTGTCATAACGTTGACTGCCGCCATGCGGTACCCAGCGCCGGCGAATGGGTTCGGCGCGCCCGAACGAGAAGCGTTGCGGAAAGCAGCAGCATGGTGCCTCGGTGCTTACCACGAACTCCGCGTGTCGTCCCGCTATCGGCAGATTGAGTTTCGCCATGGTCCGAGCAGAGATACCGCCCTGTTCTACGCGGTCGGCATGGCGGTTGTCAAAATCCGTAAGTTAGCGGCCACGGTCGCGGAGTGGGACTGGGTGCTCGGCGAAACCCTTGTCGCATTGCGGAGCCTCCGAGGCAACGACGCCGGAGCTGTCTACCCGGTTGTGCGGGAGGGAACAGTAACGCTCGCTTTGAACGGCTGGACGTCCATCGGAGTGACCGGCCTCACGCCACAACTGGAGGAGGGCAGCGCTGGGCAACGCGTCATACACGATGCGGAGGTCGATGCTGGGATAGCGAACGCGGCGGTCGCCAGGGAATTCATGGCGCATGTACTTGATGACGCGGGCTACTCGGGATACGAGACGATGCTCGACATGGCACTCGCGAATCCCGACGCCTTCATTAGTTCATACGTCGCCGGGCGAGCGCTACTGGGACTAAGACAGCGGCCACAGCCGTAGAACAGGAACGCGGAAAATCATGCAGTACCGCTAACGGTCGAGACGACGCACGACACTTAGATCCTCGAATCGAAGTAATGCTTCTCGCCGATCGGTTCCCGTCGGTTCTGGTCTCATCTCATCATCCTTCAATAGAAAGAGCGTGTAGTTCCGCCTGCCGGTCCGTGAACTCGTAAAGCTGACGCCTTCTAATCTGGCGTCTGCGTACCTGACCTGTGTCCTAAAGTACTCGGTCAGTACTTGGGTCGGTGCGTATTCGATGTGCTCCCGGCCATCTTGGGTGATCGGTTTGGAGATATCTGTGGCGAACGCACGCAAGAACATCAACGCTTTCCGTTCCCAGCCATGAGTCTCGCTAAAGTAGCTCGGCACAGCCGGGACATCATGCAGATCGAGGATCCAAGCTGCACGCGTCGTCACAAACCCGCCTACTGCGTAATCGCCCGGCTCGCGGTACACTTCCGCCACCGCTGTCTCGATGTCCTCGGCCGCGTGGAACATTGGGATACCTGCCGGACTCATCCGATTCTGCCTAGCCCTCTCGGCAGGCGGCGGCCCCAACGCCTCCTCGGTGTCATACACGGCGCCATCCGGCTGATGTCGTGCACGGTAAACCAGGGTTCCGGCAGACAGCTTCGCGATCAGCCCCACATCGATGGCGCGTTCACCGATCTGCTGGAGCAGTTTGTCGGGGGTCAGCAGTTCGGTCTCCCACCACTCCGGCTCGGGAAGGTCCGTGTGGCGGAAGAAAAATCTCCGTTGGTGCATCACAAATTCGGCAAACGATTCCCAACTCAGACGGAGTTGCTCCTGTTCCGGGAGACCGAACGGATCCTCTTCGGCCCAGAACCCCACACTTGCCGGCGTGCGATCTATCTCTTGCACAAGGGCGTCGAGGAGGCGTCCATCGCGATCGCGAGGTAACTCCAACGAGATTTCGTCACGCAGCAGCTCCTCCGTAGAGTAAGTGGTCCCCTGGTACCCGCCCTCCCCAGAGTCAAAGGGCAGCCCGGAATCTGCTGGATCCGTGTACTCCAAATGTAGATATTCGGCGATATGGTCAGCAACCACATCCAGCGACGCGGCGATAGGGACATCGCTACGCGCGCCGCAGAAATCGCATTCGAGCGCAGCGGCCGCGCCCTCGATGAAGTTGCGTAGCTCTTCATCCCCGAAACAGTTCGGACAGACATACATGGCAAGGGGATTTGCGTTCTCCTTTGCAAGGTGAAAGCCCTGGGCACTATCGTCGGGTGTAATAAAGGACCATGCGGACTCGAACCGCCGCGATCAGGCGCGCCACGGAATGGGGGCTCGCGATTGACGCCGCATGCCGTCAACTCCGCAGCCGATCCTGCGGCCTTGCAGCGTAGGACCAACGGGACGCCGGGCGCCAGAGATCGACTGCTTGCGTGCCGGGCTTAGAATGAGGCTGTGAACGGCGCGTACCACCAAATGGAGACCGCGAATGGTTAGAGACCTTCCTACCGACGATGAGTGCTTGGATCAAATTTACTCTTGCTCTAAGGACGACTTATATATAGCTGAAACCTGGGGATTGCACCAGGCGAGTCTGCCGAATCTCGAGGCCGAATTCCGTGAGCTGGTAGAAGCTGGCATCTTAGAATCTGACAAGTTCGAAGACTTTAGGGTGATTGCCGAGGAGACCGGAGCACTCGATAAAGCGTTTCGTGGACGGTTTGTCCAGTTTTTGAAGGACAAGACCCTGTCCTTCACTGGAGACGACCGAAATCGACTCCGTGGCATACCCGTGGGATTACTGCCAAGTTGGGAATTAAATGCCTGCGCGATTCAAACCCCGAGAGGCGGAGTGGTTATCATCTTGAACCAAGGTATCATCCGTCACGTCACTCTCATTTACCGCTGCGCCCTCGCGTTTATGACTTGGAAGGACGAGGAACCGTTTTGCCGTGATGCCCCACAGCAGGCTTACGGTGGAGCGCTGATCGGGCTAGCGCAATACGCGGTTACCGGCGATTTCTCTCATGTGTTGCACCATAGGGCGGGGCTCGTGTTCCCAAGCCTCAAGAGTTATGAAAACAGCACAATCTTGTTTAGTCTTCTCATGGAGATCTTCATTCTGCTCCATGAGTACGGACATGTTGTGAAGGACCACCTCTCGCCTGACAAGGTGTCTCCGGCGTTTGCTGGCAAGTTGCCGAATATGCACCAATACACGAAGTCCCAGCGGCAAGAGTTCGAGGCCGATCAGTATGCCATTGATAGGCTTTCATCCAAGGTTGTCGGACGAGTGCAACCGCACGATCTCGCCTTTGCACCGGGTCTTGTATTGAAATTTCTGGAACTTTGCGAATGCGTGGCGCAACGCCTCAATGCACCCCTGCCGAAAACTCATCCTCCGGCTGGGGCACGATGGGAACGTATCAAAATGCTCACAGGTCTTCCCAACGCCAAAGGCTCTTTTGTGCTTAGGTTGGAACCGGCTTTCGATATCTTGATACGAAGCTTACAGCGAGCATAGGTGAACCCAGCGACAAGAACTGACTTCGCTAATAGCTAAATCGATCGTGATAAATCGATGTGCCAACGTCCCCGATGTTTCTCCGGTTGCGCGAAATGCATCACAATTTTGCGGGACTGTGCCAGTATCTCGGCGCTAATCGTTGGAGACCGGATTCCGGCATCAGGAATTGTGGGGGCCGCCGCAGCTTGTCCTACGCTTTAGCCGGAAGCTGCTCAGGTTCGTCGCCAGCCAACTGAAAGTCCTCAAGTAACCACGCGTCTGCCGCAACGCGTTCGTAGGCCGCATCGAGCGCTGGCCGTAGGCATAGGAGAGCGGCAATGCGCAGAACGATGCCACGAAACTCGTCCAACTCCCGCAACGACAGTGCCGAATTGTTGCGTCGGTTGGCCTGCCGATAACCTAACCATTTCTTAAGTACGGGATAACCGCCCAATTCATATCGCCAGACCTCACGGGGAACATTCGCGAGATAGACGCTCTCATTAAGGTACAGATCGCCAGTCGTGGTGCCCCATTCGGCGCGAAGGGGTTCCGAGTCAGTCGGCGGTCGCTCATCCCAGCGTCCCGTGGCTGCACCATAGTAGCTATACTCGACCAACAATTCCGCTTGCTTAACAACGCCGCCGCCGATCCGACGAACAACACCGAACGTCTTCGCTTCTTTACCGATAAGGGCCGTGATAGCGGTCGCGGCCTCAGACAACGGATCGAGCAAGATCGCAAGGTGGTCTCCGAGGCTCACCACGTGGTCGAATTCAGCCTGGTTCTTGGAAATAGGGATGCGCGGCCAGCCCTGCGACAGAGAGTCCTTGTTATCAGTTTCGTACTGAGGTGAGTGGGCGATAGCACAGCAATAGCGAAAGAGAGCCCGGCACAGTGTTTTCGCGTTCCAGCCTTTCAGATCACCCTTCAGCTTCCATCTTGCACGAAGAGCAGTCCACACGCTCTCAGCCATATTCGCAACCGGTCCGAGAGTTTGTGCATCCGGCTTGAACAGCTCGCCGACTTCCTCATTCGAGCGTATCTCAGCAGGGAAGCCCACGGAGCCCCAATCGTGCAGGTGCAGATCGAAGAGGCTTCGGAGGATCAGCGGGCGGCTTTCCGAAACACGCCGCGGCTGTGGCGCGGCGACGAGAAATTCATTACCGCCGAGACTGTCACCAAGTTCCGGGCGGGGCCGGTTCAACAATTTCGCTTCCGTTTCATAATAGATCCATCGCGCGTCGAATGGAAAAAGGACGTACGGAACGATCCTCTGCTTCTGGAAGCCTACAGTCTTTCGGAGGCGCTCCCGAGTTTGCTTGGGATCGTAGTCGGCCCGTTCCTCGCAGAGGGCGGGGTAGCGTTTTTGGAGTTCGTCGAAGCTCAGATCAGAAAAGTAGTCGAGCATCCGCTCGGCAAGCGCGCTGGGGTCCGCGTCGATGACACTACCATCGAGTCCGCGATTCGGATTGACGCCTTGAAACCACCTTGGGAAGAGGTCTTCGAGCGAGGGCCAGTCTTCGAAGCCCGCTTGTGACCGAGGAGCAAACTTCCAGCCTGTCGACTCCGACGGGGCGAATTCCACATAAGGGCGCGGTCCCTCTGGTTTCTTGGCCGCTGCCCCTTGTTGAGCGGCAGGCCAGAGTTCCATGTCGAGAGAGGCCAGCAGCGCTTCTCGCTTTTTTGCGGCACGCCCCCAAAAATCGCGGATGAAGACTCTTGCGCGTTCGGTATGCTCGTTGCTGCACTTCAACACTGTCGAGACGCATGTCCCGACCTTGATCCCTGGACCGACTTCGTCCGTGCTGAAAATCGTCTCGCACGAATCGCCCCATGGAGTGCGCTCACTGGCTCGACGGTTGCCGTGAAGGTTGTCAATCCAGATCGCATTAAAGTGACTCAGGAGGGACTCGCGCATGATTGGATGCGACCGTCCAACCAGATAGGAGCTGTTTGAGATGAAACTCACAATCCCAAATTCCGCGTTCTCGCCAATTCGAATGTCGGCGAGGCGAAAGAAGCGAATGTAGAGATCGTCCAGCAAATGTTTGCGCACACCCCAGCGCGAATAGAGGAGAGTCTGGCCGATCTGTTTGCCTGCATTGTTTCTCGTAATCCCTTTGTAGTAATCGACCAAGTCGGCCTCCTCTTCTAACGGAACACCGGCAAAGCGATTATATGGTGGGTTCCCAAGAACCACGATGATCTTTGCGTCGCGCTTCACGTGACTGGCGGCATCATGCTCGTCCTGGAGCTCCGGAAAATTCAGCTTCAATTGATCGGGGCCATGCCAGCCGGTTAGGGCATTCGTTAGGAACACCGCAGGGCGATGTGTTTCGTCAGGCGCGGAACCCAGCCGTGCGAGCAGAAGATACAGTTGCAACTGGGCGACGACGAACGGCGCTGTCAGAATCTCGAAGCCGATGAAACGCCGGCAGACGGCATCCAAGAGCCGTGCCGGAATGGTCGCGCCCGCGCCGTCTCTTTCTAATTGTTCGGCTGTATAGCGCAATACCTCGACAAGATAGGCTCCCGTCCCGCACGCGGGATCAAGAACAACCACCCTGTCGTCTGCGAACCCGCGGGTGCAACCCAATTTCTCGCGAAGGATGCGATCAATTTTGCCGACTTGGTACCGAATTATTGATGTGGGCGTATACCACACGCCGAGTTCTTTGCGCAGGTCGGGGTCGAATGCCTCAAGGAACGGCTCGTAAAAGTATGTGATTGCTGTGGCGGCAGGCTGTTCCTCGTGCTTCAGCGTCGGGAGACGGAAACGTTTGAAGAAAAGCTCATGGTCCACGCGCGCCAATGTCTCTGTCGCGATGTCGAGGTGCTTCGCAAGACGAAGTTCCTTGATGCGCGAAGGATGCCGGAATTCGTGAAAGAGACTGCCTAGGAACGGAATCTTTAGGTAGTCGGCCAGGTCCTCCCATTTGAAAGGCGTGGTCCGCTTGCCCTGCGACCAAAGGGCCCAGCCGGCAAAGAGTCCGTAAAATGCCGTCTGGATCAAGGAGGATCTGAAAAACTCCTCGCCTTCGGGGCCGACAAACGTCACACCGAGGGCCTTGCCGAAGTCGTCAAGTAGATCTCGGACAGCGGACGTGAATTTGTCCGGCAGGTCTGCCTTCGCTCGTCTCGCTTGACGCGCCATGATGCGGGCGAGCGACTGCGGCTCCGCGATGGGCGCGTAGCGCGTAACAGCTGTTTCAACCAGGTCAATAAGCGAATCGAGCGATGCTGGCTCAATGGGCTTCCCTTGACTTAATGCCGTCACTGACGACCAGAATTCAACCACTTGTTCCAGACGTCGACCGTCCGGTGGAACGGGACCGCTGCCCTTCCATTCCGGGGCGACAGTCACAAGACCAAACGAACGCAGATTACAGATTACAACGGCGCGTGTGGCCGCCAAGTATCGGCCAATCTGATTCTGGTTCTCGGTTGATACCGCTAGATGCTGAAGGTCGGTGTCCGGCAGTTTCACCTCACCGCTAACGACAAGAAATTCTCCGCTGCCATCATAGAGCGCAACATCGGGGAGATTGACACCCCCGTCGATTTTCTGCTCACTGGTGTTAATCCGAACGTCGAACGGCAGGTTTTCAACCTCAAGAGCCGCGCCGAGCAGAGATTTAACGGCGGGATAGTACGTGGCCTCAGTCGTCGAACCAGCCGCAAAAAGGGCGCTGATGTCTCGTGCATAGGATTTGACTGCTTTCCCGAATTTCGCAATGGCTGCCGCGTCGGCCATTGATTACTGCTGTTGGCGATTCGGCGGGTGCGCTCCTTCGACAATTATTGACGTGAGGTAGAAATTAGAAGTCTACCTGAGAGCTTGTCGGGCAGGACGAAGAACTCTTTCGATGAAGCCGGTGCGTCTGGATGTTACGGGTACGCCTTTCGCGGAGATCGGCCTACGATGCGCACAGCAACGAGTGCAGCCTCGCACCACCAACCCGTGAAAGTCTACAATGATCGGGGCGGCTCCAGGGCCGGTCCCGCAGGGCCTTTGGCGCTAATTCAGGAGTTGGTATCCGTGGCGTTGCACACTTACGCGGATGAGAGCGGCACGCATGACGAGACCGGACTACAACCCGGTGCCGAAGTGGCTGTCGTTGCCGGATACGTTGCCGAACAAGAACGCTGGGGCGAGTTAAGTCGCCTGTGGCGCAAGGCGCTCGATGATGAAGGACTCAAGGCGTTTCATGCATCGAACCTACTTGGGCCGCGTGGGTTGTCTCTTAGCTCCGACTGGACGCAGAAGCGCATTGACGCCTTTGTCTTCAGGCTCATTGAAATCACACGAGAGACTGCACTGTTTGGCGCTGCCGGCCTGCTTCAAGTTCAGCACTACAACGAAATTGTCCCCGCGCGGCTTCGGGCAGATATCCAACATCCGTACTATTTCTCCTTTCAGGTATTCCTTGCGAAAGCGTTGCAGGTACTGAACGAGGATGTTAAACCGCCGATGCCGCCCGGCCAGAACGCTCTTTTCGTTTTCGAGCAACAGGATGAATTTCAAGACATTGCGTTCGCGCTTTACAATCAGTTTCGGCGGGAGCGCGATCCGCACCAACGTCTCGGAGCCGTTATGTTTGCGGCGAAAGACCAGTATCTCCAACTTCACGCTGCCGATTTACTTGCTTACCGGCTGCGGAAGATGCTCGTCCGAAAGGTAGCGGGGAAGACTGTCATAAGCGCAGGAAGTTGGGACGATGCTCTCCGGGCGGACAGGAATATCCTAACATCATATTTTGCCGAGCCAGAATTACGCCGGATGGTCGAATACGAAATGACCCGGCGAGGTTATTGTACGTGACAAATACGCTCCCTAACCCGATCCTCGAAAGCCGTTCGAGCGCTCAAGCCGATCGGTGGCGGCCAAAGCATCATCCGGGTGAGGCAGTGCGATTGCTGTATCCACAAGCGTGACAAGCAGCTCTCATGATCGTGCTGGCGGTTGTGCTGGGGATTATCGCACCGGTCGTCGTCTGCTATACGCCGGCGCCTCAGTGGGTTGGTCGGTGCTTAGGTTCGTTCCTGGCTTGGGGAGGACACAACCCTGAGTGGTATGCGATCGTCGTGGCGGTCGTTGCCGGGATTGTGGTGGTGCCGGCAGTGCACTTTATCCATCGGTGGACCGTCGCCGCGGCTGTGCGCTTGTGGATCTTCATCGGAAGGTGATCTCTGATCTTGATAAGGAGACAGCAGCGCAAACCACAAGTCGGGACGCACATGCCACGGCGGTCCTTGGAAGGGCGCGACGTTCATTGGAGCTCGAAATCATAAGGTCAAATAGCTCCGCGGGCGTCCCAACCACCTAAGGCATAACGTTGCCAAGACCCATTTAAGGCACAACACGTTCGTCCGGCGTCATCGCCGCCCGGTAGCGTTCAACAGACTCGTCCGCTGGCGCCAGTTCGACCGGCGGACAGGGCGTTCAGTTCTGGGCGCACTACAGTGAGCGGCATCCGCACTCTCAGGGCCGAAGGCGCCACGGCCGGCCAGCGAATTGCGAGGCGCGAGATCGTTCCTCATCTCAACGGCAATAGCATGTACCGTTTTGGACGGCCTGGGTCGGCATCCGTTACCGTCCAATCTCGCTCGTACGAGAGTCCAAGATTTGAAGGAACATACTTCGGGGAGGCTTCAAATCCTGACTGAGCCCGTCTCAGCT
The DNA here is from genome assembly GCA_035308905.1 of bacterium. NCBI lineage: Bacteria > bacterium. The sequence goes on from DATGFS010000022.1 coordinate 181,882, forward strand.
TTGGAATATGCGCGGGCGACAAGAAGATGGCCGTTCGGCCCGCTTATTGTCTATTGGATTTGCAGCCGACCAATTAGAACGGTTGAGCTATCCTTGCTAGTGTGCGCCAGCGTTGTCATCCCCCATAGAGTGGAGCGAGGTACCATTTCCCAGCATCGAAACCGTGTGCCCGGTGAGCGAGAAGATCGCAATCACTAGAACCGTAGAGACGAGGGCCAGAAATCGTGTCACTGCAGCACCCCCAATGGAAGTTGAGTGACCGAACGGCCAGTTTTTATAACAGTCAAGTGATCCTTTACTGACTGGAGAGTGTCCCGTGAGCGACCGTTTGGTCGCCGAACTGATGCTAGGCCCGGACGAGCAAGCCATAGTCGAACGTGTCTTCGGGGCAGGTAGATCTCATCCGTGGACTGACAATCTCGTTGACGAGATGATGGATTGGATTGGCCGTGTCGCGTTAAGCTACTTGGCGGCTAAGCGTGATCCAGCTGCAATCATTTGTCGCATTCCTGAGTTCAGAGCGTTCTTGGACAGGATTGTGCTGGAGCGCTTCGAAAGCGCTAGGGCAGCGGCTGAAGAGGTTCACGAATTCCCCCCATATCGCGCGGCCGATCACTGGCCCCGTACCGAGTTGCCAGTTGTGAAGGCGGTTATCGCTTGGGCTTTTGACGATTTTCCAGCTTAGTAGTCTGAGTAGCATCCTTCTGTTGACGAACGGGTCCAACGGAACGTAGACGCCCGTGTGTCCTTCATCCGCCTCCATGGGATCCGCCATTTCCACACGATAGGCGTGAGAGCACCGAAGGGAAGGCCTCGCGCGGGATCGAACGAAACGGTCCGGACCTCTCTTAAAGGGAGGATGACGGACTGGACATCCTCCGGAACATCTCGCCGGACACACTCGCATATGTCCTTCTCGCGGCCGCGTGCGCGGCCGCCATTCTGCTTATCGTCCTGCTCGCCCGAGGACGGGCGAAGCAACCGGCCGAGGTGCTCTCGCCGGACGAGGTGATCCAGCAGCAGTTCGCCGCGGTGGCGCGCCGGCTGGAGGCGCTCGAGCGGGGCGCCGCCCAGGTGACCGCGGCGCTGCCGTCCACGGTTCAGAGCGTCAGCATCGTGCGGTTCAACCCGTTCCCGGAGATGGGCGGCAACATGAGCTTCAGCATGGCGCTCCTCGACGCGCGGGCGAACGGCGTCGTGATCAGCGTGCTGAACGACCGCCAGGGATCGCGCATCTACGGCAAGCCGGTGGAGGGCGGGATCTCGCCCCAGAAGCTCTCGGACGAGGAGCAGAAGGCGATCGGCCTTGCGCGCGGACGCAAGGCTTGAGCGGATCCGGACGCCGATGCGGTTTCGCGACCGGCGGGACGCCGGGGAACACCTCGCGCGGGAACTGGGGGCGCTCGCCCTCGGTCCCGCAGCGGTGCTCGCGATTCCGCGGGGCGGCGTGCTGGTCGCCGAGGCGCTCGTGCGCGCGCACGACTGGCCGCTCGACGTGGCGATCCCCCGCAAGCTGCGCGCGCCGCAGAACCCCGAATTGGCGTTCGGCGCGGTGACCGGGGACGGCACCGTGTACGTGGACGCCGCGCTCGCCCGCGCGCTGAGGATCACCGACGCGTACCTGCGCGATGAAATCGACACACAGATCGGCGAGATCGAGCGGCGCCGCATCGCCTACGGCGGGGCGCGGCCCGACCCGGACGTCCGCGGCCGGACCGCGATCGTGGTCGACGACGGGGTGGCGACCGGCGCCACCGTGATCGTGACCGTGCGGATGCTGCGCCACGCGCTCGCCCGCGAGGTGATCGTCGCGATCCCGGTCGGGGCGCCGGACGCGATCCGGCGGATCGAGCGCGAGGCGGATCGGGTGGTATGCGCGCTGCGGCCGCCGTCGTTTGCCGCGGTGGGCGAGTTTTACGAGGACTTCCGCCAGACGACCGACGAGGAAGTGGTGGACGCACTCCAGCGGGCCTGGGCCCGGACGCAGGTGTCGTGATGGCAGACGAAACGCTCAAACGCACGCCGCTGCACGCGGTGCACGTCGCCGCCGGCGCCCGCATGGTGCCGTTCGGCGGCTGGGACATGCCGGTCCAGTACGCCGGGATCATCGAGGAGCACCGGGCGGTCAGGACGCGCGCGGGGCTTTTCGACGTTTCGCATATGGGAGAGGTGAACCTCTCCGGCCCGGGTGCCGTCGCCTTCGTCCAGCGCCTCGTCACAAACGATCTCGCCCGCACCGCGGTGGGCCAGGCGATGTACACGCCGATGTGCACGCCGGAGGGCGGCATCATCGACGACCTGCTGGTCTATCACCTGGGCGGCGGGCGGTACATGGCGGTCGTCAACGCCGCGAACACGGACGGCGACCTGGCGTGGATGCGCTCGCACCTGCCCGGGAGCGGCGTGACGCTCGCTGACGTCTCCGCCGAGACGGCGCTGCTCGCGCTGCAGGGGCCGCGGGCCCCGGCGATCCTGGCGCGGCTCACCCGCGAGCCGGTCGATCTGATCAAGTACTATTGGTTCCGGGAAGGCGTCGAGGTCGCGGGACGGCGCGCGATCGTCTCGCGCACCGGCTACACCGGGGAGGACGGGTTCGAACTGTACGTCGCCGCTAACGACGCGGTGCACCTATGGCAAGCGATCCTCGAGGCCGGCAGGCTGGACGGGATCATGCCGGCCGGGCTGGGCGCACGGGACACGCTCCGGCTCGAGGCCGGGCTCCTGCTCCACGGCAACGACATGGACACGACTACGACGCCGATGGAAGTGGGGCTCGCCTGGACCGTCAAGCTGCAGAAAGGCGAGTTCACCGGCGCGGACGTGCTGCGGCGGCAGAAAGCCGAAGGCACCGCGCGCCGCCTGTGCGGCTTCGTCCTCGAGGACCGCGCCATCGCGCGCCACGGGTTTCCGGTCGCGATCGACGGCAAGCCCGCGGGGGTCGTGACCAGCGGGAGCTTTGGCCCCACCGTGGAGAAGAACATCGGCCTCGCGTTCGTGCCGCCGTCGCACGCGGCGCCGGGCAGCCGGATCGCCGTCGAGATTCGCGGCCGCGCGGTGCCGGCCGCCATCGTCAAGACACCGTTTTACACGCGCCCGAAGAGCGGCGCGGCATAAGGGGGCGCGCATGTACCCGAAGGACCTGCGCTATTCAAAGGAACACGAGTGGGCCAAAGTGGAGGGCAAGGGCGTCCGGGTCGGCATCACTAAGTTCGCCGCCGACAAGCTTTCGGACGTCGTCTACGTCGAGCTGCCCCAGGTGGGCGCCTCGGTGTCCTTCATGCAGACGTTCGGCGTCGTCGAGTCGGTCAAGGCCGTGAGCGATCTGTACGCGCCGGTCTCCGGGAAGGTCGTCGAGATCAACCAGGGCCTCGCCGAGAAGCCCGAGCTGATCAACACCGATCCGTACGGCCAGGCGTGGATGATCGTCGTCGAGCCGAAAGACCCCAAGGAGCTGGACCAGTTGATGGATGCCGCCGCTTACGCCGCAATGGTGGGTGAGGCCACGTCGTGAAGTACATCCCGGCCACCCCCGCCGAGCGGGAACGCATGCTGCGCAGCGCCGGCGTGCGCCGCGTGGAGGACCTGTTCGCCGACATTCCTGCCGACGTGCGGCTCACCCGGCCGCTCGACCTGCCGCCGGCGATGCCGGATCCCGACCTGCTGGCCCACATGAGCGCCCTCGCCGGCCGGAACGTGGACTGCGACCGGCTTGCGTGCTTCCTCGGCGCCGGCGCCTACGACCACTTCGTGCCGAGCACGGTGGCGCATCTTGCGCTGAAGCCGGAGTTTCTCACCGCCTACACGCCCTACCAGGCCGAGCTGATGCAGGGCGAGCTGCAGGCGATCTACGAGTACCAGACGATGATGTGCGAATTGCTCGCGATGGACGTCGCGAACGCCTCGATGTACGACGGCGCGAGCGCGACCGGCGAGGCCGCGGCGATGGCCGCGGACGTGACCAAGCGCAGCGAGGTCCTGATCTCGAGCGCGCTCCACCCGGAGTACCGCCAGGTCCTGCGCACCTACACAACCCATCTGCCGATCACGGTGCGGGATCTCCCGGCGCGGGACGGCGTGACCTCGCCCGACGCCGTGCGCGAGGCGGTCACCGACGACACCGCGGCGGTGATCGTGCAGTCGCCGAACTTCTTCGGGTGCATCGAGGACGGGCAGGCGCTTGCCCAGGCCGCCCACGACCGCGGGGCCCTGCTCGTCGTGGCGATCGCGGAGCCGCTGAGCCTCGGCCTGATCAAGCCGCCGGGCGAGTACGGCGCGGACATCGTGACCGGCGAAGGCCAGCCGCTCGGCAACGCGCTCAACTACGGCGGCCCGTATCTCGGCATCATGGCGACCCGGCAGGAGTTCGTGCGCCGGATCCCGGGCCGGCTCGTCGGCCGCACCGTCGACACCGAGGGTCGGCCCGGGTACGTGCTGACGCTGCAGACGCGGGAGCAGCACATCCGCCGCGCCAAGGCCACGAGCAACATCTGCACGAACGAGGCGCTCAACGCGCTCGTCGCCTCGGTGTACCTCGCCACGCTCGGCCGGCAGGGCGTCCGCGACGTCGCCGAACTGAACGCGCGCAAGGCCCACTACCTGCGCGAGCGCATCGCGCAGGTGCCCGGCTACAGCCTGCCGTTTGCGGCACCGGTGTTCAACGAGTTCGTCGTGCGCTGCCCGGTGGCGCCGGCGGAGATCAACAAGCGCCTCCTCGAGCACGGCATCCTGGGCGGGCTGCCGCTCGGCCGCTTCTATCCGGATCTTGCCGACTGCTGGCTCCTCTGCGTCACGGAACGGCGGTCGCGGGAAGAGATCGACCGGCTGGTCGGGCATCTGGAGACGGTCCAATGACCCCGCGCGACCGCGGAGAGGGCCAGACCGCAACCGCGACGCGGCGGGACCTTCGCCGCCAGCCCCTGCCGGTGATTTTCGAGCGCGGAGCCCGGGGCCGCGTCGGCTACAGCCTTCCGGCGAGCGACGTGCCGGACGTGCCGATCGACCAGATCGCCCCCGACGCCGTGCGGCGGACGGCCGAGCCCGCGCTGCCGGAAGTCAGCGAACTGGACGTGGTGCGCCACTACACCGCGCTCGGCCGCCGGAACTTCTCGATCGACGAGGGATTCTATCCGCTCGGCTCGTGCACGATGAAGTACAACCCGAAGATCAACGAGGACACCGCGCGGCAGGCCGGCTTCGCGCGCCTGCACCCGTACGCGCCGGAAGAGCTGGCGCAGGGTGCCCTCGCGCTCCTCTGGGAGCTCGAGCGGATGACGGCCGAGATCACGGGCATGGACCGGGTGACGTTCCAGCCGGCGGCCGGCGCGCACGGCGAGCTGACCTCGCTCCTCATGATCAGCAAGTATTTCGAGGAGAAGGGCGAGCGGCGCACGACCGTCGTCGTGCCCGACTCCGCCCACGGGACCAACCCGGCGTCCGCGGCGCAGTGCGGCTACCGGGTCGTCGAGGTCAAGAGCGACGCGCGCGGCAACATCGACCTGGAGGCCCTCAAGAGCGTGCTGTCACCCGACGTCGCGGCGCTCATGCTCACCAATCCGAACACGCTCGGCCTCTTCGAGGAGCAGATCCAGGAAGTCGCACGCGCGGTGCACGGCGTCGGCGCGCAACTGTACCTCGACGGCGCCAACTTCAACGCGATCCTCGGCGTGACGAGGCCCGGCGATCAAGGCTTCGACGTGATGCATCTGAATTTGCACAAGACGTTCACCACGCCGCACGGCGGCGGCGGGCCCGGAGCCGGCGCGGTCGGCGTGCGGGCGCACCTCGCGCCGTATCTGCCGGTGCCGACCGTCGAGCGCGACGGCCAGCGCTTCGTCCTCGACTATAACCGGCCGAAGACGATCGGCAAGATGCGCGCGTTCTACGGCAATTTCGGCAACCTGGTGCGCGCGTACACGTACATGCGGACGATGGGCGCCGCGGGCCTGCGCGAGGCGGCGGAGATGGCGGTCCTCAATGCCAACTATCTCTTGAGCCGGCTGCGCGGCGCGTTCGACCTGCCGTACGACCGCGTGTGCAAACACGAGTTCGTGCTCTCCGGACGCCGGCAGCGCGACCGCTACCACGTCTCGACGAAGGACATGGCCAAGCGCCTGCTCGACTACGGCTTCCACGCGCCGACGATCTACTTCCCGTTGATCGTCGAGGAAGCGATCATGATCGAGCCGACGGAGACCGAAAGCCTGCAGACGCTGGACTCGTTCGTCGACGCGATGCTCGCGATCGCGGCCGAGGCGGAAACGGATTCGGAGCTGGTGCGCACCGCCCCGCACGAGACGCCGGTCACCCGGCTCGATGAGGTAACGGCGGCGCGCCATCCGAATTTGAGGTGGCGTCCCCCGTCCGACGCGTCCGGTCCTTCCTCCGGCGAGTCGTCGGGCGATTAGCCGTACGACGACTGCACCGGCCCGCCGCACGCCGCTGACCCCGCATTGACTTCGCCCCTGGCCACCGGGGTCTTCGGTCTCGCGTCCGCGACGTCGTGGGGCGCGGGGGATTTCAGCGGAGGCCTCGCCACCAAGCGGGCGCCGGTCTACACGGTCGCGGCCGTTTCGAAGCTCGCGTCGCTTGCGACGATGTTGTTCTTCGCGTGGCTCCGCGCGGAGCAGATCCCCTCGCTGCACGTGCTCGCCTGGGCCGGCGCCGCGGGTGTCGGCGGGGCGGTGGGACTCATGGCACTCTACCAGGCGCTGGCAGTGGGCGTCATGGGCGTGGCCGCACCGGTGTCGGCGATCATCGCCGCGGCGATGCCGGTGGTCTTCGCCGCCTTTTCAGAGGGATTGCCCACAGGCTGGCAGTTAGCCGGATTCGCCCTCGCCCTGGTCGCGGTGTGGTTCATCTCGCGGCCGGCTGAGGCGGCGATTGCCGGCGGTTCGCGGCAGACCCGCGGACTGAGACTCGCCACCCTCGCCGGGATCGGCTTCGGGGGCTTTTACATCTTCATCAGCGAGGCTCGAGGGGCCGCTGTGTTCTGGCCTCTCGCCGCCTCTCAGTTCATCACGCTCGTGACCATTCTGGTGGCCGTCTGTGCGATGATTCTCGCGCAGAGGCGCGGCATCTTCGAACTCCCGATTCAGGTCATCCCGATGATGCTGCTCGCCGGGCTGCTCGACGCGGGCGGCAATGCGTTCTTCTTACTCGCGGAACACGCCGGCCGGTTGGACGTCGCGGCAGTGCTCGCGTCGCTCTATCCGGCGTCGACGGTCGTGCTGGCACGCCTCATTCTCAACGAGCGCGTATCTCCAACGCAGACAGTAGGGATCGTGGCCGCCCTGGCGTCGATCCCGCTTATCGCAGGATGAACCCACCTCGTCCGCCAAACACCGACGCCACGAGGAATCGCCGGCGCCCATCCTCGGGAGGCGGAGCTCTTGAAGGAACGATTCGAGTCCGAAGGGTTCGAGCATTTCGGCGCGATGCACCCCAGAACGTCTTCCGCGCGTTTGGCCCCGGAATGGAATCGACCCGGCGATTTCGTACTCACCCACGGCAGTCATTGGATGAATCATTTGATCAGCTTCGGGCAGGCGCTCCGATTCCGCGGCGCCGACCGCAAGTACGCGTACTGGAATCACGCGGCGCTGATCGTCGGCGCGAACGGAGACATCATCGAGGCGCTGGCGGCGAATCCCGGCGTCGTGCAGCAAAACCTGTCCAAGTACGCGCCCGGCGAGTACACGGTGGTGCGTGTCACGGCGTCGCCCGAGGACCGGGGCGAAGCGGTGGATTTCGCCCGTTCGTGCCTCGCGGAGCCGTACGGAGCGCTGACGGTCGTCAGCATCGCCCTTTCGTTGCTGACGGGAACGCGATTCAGTTTTGGATTCGAGGGGCAAACGATCTGCTCCGGACTGGTCGCACGAGCGCTGGAAAGAACGCGAGCGATCTTCAAGGCGGAGCCGTCGCACATGATGCCCGCCGACCTCGCCAAGGCGTATGGGGTGACTCCGCCGGGCTAAACGCCGGCAGTTCGCCTACTCTACCGAAGCGACGCGGCTTTGATCTCCACCACCCGATGTTTGATGTTTATAGTCAGGCGCCGCGCACCGCGGCCAAGTCGGTCAACAATTGTTTCACGTCGAACCGGGGGGCGAACGCCGGATCCTTGGCCTCCGACGGAACGATGGCGTAAGCTTCGTCAACGCACTGGTCCCACCAGGCCCATGTCCCCTTCTGGGTATTGCCCCAGGTAAGCACCGTGAGGCCGTTCTGGTCGTACTCAACTGCATAGACGGCGTGGCCGTCGTTAAGCAGCGGTCCCGGCGTCCACGGCTCGTGATCGTTAAACTGTTGTTGGCAATCCCTGGTTACTTGGAACCCGAGGTAGACGCCGCCGAACAGCGACAGCGCCTGCTCCACGTGCGCATGGTTCTTTGGATCGATGGCCGTAAACGCCAAGATCGTGTCGCCGAACATCGCGTTCTTGCCCCAGTGCTTCAGGACATCTAACTCGTTGAGCCCGTTATCCTGGCCGCCGCTCAGTTGCTTGTACTGCGCGACCACGGCCTGGCTCGCCGGGATGTTCGTCTTGTTGTCGAGTCCCTCATAGACGGTCACGGCGTGCGCGGCCGCAGCGATCGTGCAGTCTCCGAGCGTGTCGTTGCCGTCCAACGGGAACAGAGTCACCGGGTTCGTCATGTTGGTGCCTTTGTAGACCCGATTCAGCACACTGTAGGCGGAGGGAGGCGGCGGAATGGTGGGGGCCAGGTAGCTGGCGAACCGCAGCGTACGATAATCGGACTTCTTCGGCTGCTTACCGAAACGGTAGGTCGGCATTGTCGGAACCTCCGTCAATGGCGGTTCGGAGCCGGATTGATCGTGCCGAACACCTCCTTTACGAAGCAGGCATTCCGGAAGCGAAGACGGTCATGCGAACGAGAGTCGTGTCGTGTTTAGCCAAACCGGAGAGCCTTCTCCTCCCAAACACCAGTTTGGCTACGCTCGTGAAGCGTTTGACAAGCCTGCCGCGACAGTGACATAATCCGCTCGCGAACCCGCTTCAGTTACGTCCGGAAGGGAGGCGGTGCACTATGCTGCTCATCCGACCACAACCCACCGTCATCCGCCCGGACGCCTTTCACCGCTAACTCCTTCGTCCGCCACCTATAGCGCGTCCGGCCGCGGATAATACCGTGGCTCTGTCGTACTGCCGTTCGCGCGGCAGCACTGCTCCAACGCGCGCGCGGCTTCGCCGGCTCGACCAAGGAAGGGTGACACCTATGTCCGCCCCATTGCTTCAGGTGGAGAACCTCGTCAAGGATTTCGACGGTTTTCGCGCGGTCGATCAGGTCTCGTTCGCGATCCCGAAGGGGCGCATTATCGGCCTCCTGGGACCCAACGGCGCCGGCAAGACGACGACGATCCACATGCTGCTCGGCATCACGACGCCGACGGCGGGACGGATCACCTATTTCGGTCAAGACTTCGCCACACACCGGCAGGTGTGTCTCCAGCGGATCAACTTCGCGTCATCGTACAACACGCTCCAGGGCCGGATCACCGTCGCGCAGAACCTGATCGTCTTCGGACACCTCTACGGCATCCGGCGGCCGGACGCGAAGATCCGCAAGTGGGCCGATTACTTCGAGGTCACGCCGCTGCTCAACCGGCGGTACTGGGATCTCTCTACCGGCCAGCGCACGCGGGTGAATTTGATCAAGGCGCTCCTGAACGATCCGGAACTGATCCTGATGGACGAGCCGACCGCGGCGCTCGATCCCGACATCGCCGACAAGACGCTGTCGCTCATCGAGGAGATCCGGCGCGATGCCGGCGTGTCGATCCTATACACGAGCCACCGCATGAACGAGGTCACGCGGATCTGCGACGAGGTCATCTTCCTCGACCGCGGGCGGATCTTCGCCCAGGACACGCCGCTCGGCCTCACCAAGCGGATCCGCTCGGCGCAGCTGCGTCTCACCGTGGAGGGCGAACGCGACACGGTCGCCGCCTTCCTTCATGAACGGGAGCAGAGCTTCCGGTTCACGCAGGACCACACCGTGGTGATCGATACGACGGAGCAGCAGATTCCGGCACTGATCTTCGGACTGAGCGAGCGGGGCGTGTGGATCACCGACATCGAGGTCGAAAAGCCGACGCTCGAGGATGTGTTCCTGAAGATCGCGCGGGGTGAGACCAATGTTTGAGCGGATTCGGGCGGTCCTGCTGCAAGAGCTGTACATCACACGGGGGTCGCTGGAGATCGTCGTCGATCTCTTCTACACGTCGCTGATCACCGTGGTGGTCTTCGGATTCGTGTCCGGCTTCCTCACCGGCGTGATGAACCCCAACACCGGATCGTACCTGATCCTCGGCATGCTCTTGTGGGACGTCATCCGCGTGAACCAGTACTCCATCACGGTCGGGAGCCTGTGGAACATCTGGTCGCACAATCTCAGCAACATGTTCGTGGCGCCGCTGTCGCTCGCCGAGTACGTCGCCGCGCATATGCTGTCGGGCCTGCTCAAGACGCTGGTGATCTTCGGGATGATCTCGACGATCGCCGCGGCGTGGTTTCACTTCCAGATCTGGCGGGTGGGCGTCATCAACCTGGCGCTCTTCTTTACCAACCTGACGATCTTCGCGTGGGCGATCGGGCTCGTGCTGCTGGGCGTCGTCTTCCTGATCGGCACGCGGATCCAGGCGCTGGCGTGGGGCGCGGTGTTCATCTTTCAGCCGCTGAGCGCCGCGTTCTTTCCGCTCCGCGTGCTGCCGCCGGCGGTGCGGACGATCGCGTACGGCATCCCGGCGACGTGGGTCTTCGAAGGCGCGCGCCGCGCGCTCGTCAACCCGGCGGTCGACTGGACCGCGGCCGGCATCGCGTTCGGCGAGAATATGCTGTATCTTGGGGCTGGCATCTGGGCCTTCTATTTAATGTGGGCGCGGTCGCGCGAGACCGGACAGTTCGCCCGCAACGACGGTTAGGCGGGAGAGAACGCGACCATGACGTGGATCTTCTTGGTGCTGGCGACGTTCCTCGCGTCCGCCGTCGAGGCCGTCGAAGCGCTCACGATCGTGCTGGCGCTCGGGGTCACCCGCGGGTGGCCGTCGGTGCGGCTCGGCATCGTCGCGGCGGGGGCCGCGCTCGCGGTCCTCATCGCGGTGCTGGGGCCCGGCCTCCGAATGATTCCGATCGACACGCTGCGCCTCGTGGTCGGCGCGTTCCTCTTGGTGTTCGGTCTACAGTGGCTGCGCAAAGCGATCCTCCGCGCCTCCGGCTTCAAGGCGCTGCACGACGAGGACCAGGTATACAAACGGCAGGTCCACGAGGCGATGGCGGCCGGGCAGGCGCCGCGGACGGGCATGGACTGGTACTCTTTCACGGTCTCGTTCAAGGGCGTGTTTCTCGAAGGGGTCGAGGTCGTCTTCATCGTCCTGACGTTCGGGAGCGCGCACGGCAACCTGCCGCTGGCGATCGGCGGCGCGGCGGCCGCGGTCGCGGTGGTCTCGGGCGCGGGGTTCCTTGTCCACCAGCCACTCGCCCGCGTCCCCGAGAACGCGATGAAATTCGCGGTCGGCCTCATGCTCACGACGTTCGGCATCTTCTGGGCCGGCGAAGGCATCGGCATCGACTGGCCCGGCTCGGACGCCGCGATTTTGGCGATCCTGGCGTTCTTGACGCTGTACAGTCTGACACAGGTGAGATTGCTGAGCCGCGGCCGGGCCCGCCGGCTCGCAATGGCCGGTTCGGCCGGAGGGGCGCCGCAATGAGCTACCTCGCGTCCTTTCTGGCCTTCTGGAAAGATCTGCTCATCGGCGACGACTGGACCCTCGCCGCCGGCGTCGTCGTCGCGCTCGCCATCTCCGCGGCGCTCGTCCACGCGGCGATCGTGCCGTGGCTGTGGCTTCCCATGGCGGTCGCGTTCGTGCTCACCGCGTCGCTCCGGCGCGCCTGACGGGACACGCGGATACTCGCTAACCGCCCGCGCGCCACGCCGCCAGAGATACTCGCGCGCTTCGATGCGGAACGCGCCGATCCACCGCCCGAGCCCGGCGTCCGGTACGAGCGAGCTGGAAGCATTATCCGAGCTATCGGTACCTGGAACGCCGTCGTCGCTTCACGGCTCACGGCCGCTACGGCGGATGCGGTGATCGCTGAGGAGGTGGCGTTCTTTCGCTCCCTCACGCCCGAAACCGGGCGAACACTCGAGTGGAAGGTCTATGGCCACGACCTGCCGGCCGATCTCGGATCCCGGCTTGCCGCCGCGGGCTTTGAACCCGAGGAACCTGAGACATTGATGGTCTTCGACCTCGCGGGCGAAATCCCAAGAGAAACTCGCGACGGCGCCCTGCGTTCAGCGGCCATCGAGATCCGCCGCGTGACGGACTTGCGCGGGCTCACCGATTTCCTCGATGCCGCCCGGGTCGCATTCGGCCGCGATGAGTCGTGGCAGGCGGCGCGCATGAAAGAATTTGCCCCGCGCCTCACCGACTCCGCGATGCGCCTCTATGTAGCTTACGCGGACGGACAGCCTGTTGCGAGCGCCCGCGGGGAATTTCCCGCGGGACGGTCCTTTGCCGGCCTGTGGGGCGGCGCCACCATCGCCGAACACCGCGGCCGCGGCCTCTACCGCGCGCTCGTCCACACTCGCGCCGACGAAGCCCGGCGCCTCGGATACCGCTATCTCAGAGTCGACGCGCGCGCGACGAGCCGGCCGATCCTGGAACGGCTCGGCTTCATCGCGCTAACGCGGATCGTCGAGTGGAAGCTCGCCTTATAGATTCCCGGCGCGGGAGTTACGCACCGCGACGTCTACCCATTCGCGCACGCTGCCGCCGGTTGGTTGCGGCAGGTTGTTGATCGTCGGCCGGGGCACCCCCCAGTGGTGGTGGCACTGGTGCCAATTGCCGGTTTGCGGGTTCAGCCAGGTGATGTAGCCGCCGGGCAAGACGCGTCTGGGCGCCGGTATGGCGTCCTTGAAGCTGTAGCGCGCCCCTCGCGTCCCGACAGGTTCGTAGAACTGCGGGGTGACAAAGTCCGACACGGCAATCCCGTGAATCCGGTAGGCGTAGACCTTCGCCTCACATGGATCGCACGCTTCAACGAGGTAGTCGACCGTGCCGGATCCATTGACGATTTTGCCGCCGTTGAGCTTGATCGACGTCGAGTGACACATGCGGTTGCCGAACGGGTCGACAAGCATCTCGACGATTTCGTGGCTGACCGTCCTCGTCCAATAGGCAACATCGGCGGGATTCGCCATCACTCTGGCGTACGGCTGGTGACGTTCGTCGCGATGAAATCCGTCGCGTTCGCCGGGGGCCAGTCTCGCGACGAGCCACACGGGCCACACACCGGCCGGCGCTTGGCGGACATTCCGTACGTGCCGGACGTTCGCCTGGACGTTCCAGAATCGGGCCACGTCGCGCGCCACCTGAATGTTGATCGCGGCCGCGGCGTCCGCTACCAGGTGGGCATCGAATTCACCCCTGGGGTCGATGATCCCGATTTGCGTCACCGGCATTGAGGCACCTCCCTCGAGGGAGCTGCGGACAATACGACACACGAGCATGCGCTGCTGAACACGGCGCCAACAGCCGGCGCCGCCGGCCTTACGAAACGGCGATGTGGTCGGCTAGGGTCCGTTGTCGATGTGAAACATGATGACGCGCTTCCACCGCTTTTCCTTCCGCCCTCTGTGGAGCAGCACGTGGACCTGCCCGGGTTTCTGGTCCACCGTATAACTATCGCGCTTCCCGGCGTGAAGGTGTGTCACACTGGCGTGTCCGGATGCTCGAAAACGCCTCGCGAGTTTCAGCAACTCCTTCGTGAGGGGCCCATACGTCGGCGCTTTGCGCTTTGCCATGCTGTCCTCCCCCTTTCGTTGCTCGATCTACCCTACCGTTCTTGGCCATCGCCCTCAGGGTCGCCGTTCAGCGCGTAGTCGATGGCCTGTTCCAACGTCATGGCGGCTCCTTCGTCCACGAGTTGTGCGAACGTCTCATCGCCGAGCGCGGCGCGCGTGGCCTGGGTGCTGGACTCGTATTGGCGGCGATCGGGAGTGGTGAGAGATGCGCCCAGCGCGCTGAGCAGGGTTCGAGCAGCGCCAAGTATGCGGGCCGCGCGCCGGTAGTCTCCCGCCAGCACGGCGGCTCCTGCGAGTCCGCTTAGGTACCCGGCGATTCCAAGCTTATGGACCAGCTGCTTTGCCGCCGCCAGCCCCTCCTTCAGGAGCCTGGCGGCGGTGTCGGGATCGCCTTCCCGCAGCGCAACGTAGCCGAGATTCCCCGTCGCCGTTGCGACACCCCGTTGGTCTCCGGCCTCGCGGGCGAGCTCGAGGCTTTCCTCGTACACGGCACGGGCGGCTCCGTAGTCGCCTTCGGCTCGGGCCACCTCGCCCAAAAAATTCAGCGATATCGCGATACGGCGCTTGTCCCCCACCTGCCGCCGCAGCGCGAGGCTGTCGATATGAAGCCCCTTTGCCCGATCAAGCTCGCCCTGATAGAAGGCGACGCTCCCCAACAGGTACAGGGCACCGCCCATTCCCGCCGCGTCGCCGAGGTCTCGAAATATTGCCAGGCCTTCCGCGCCGAGTGCGGCCGCGGCCCGGTAGTCTCCCTGCCGCCAGGCGAGAAACCCCGCCTCGCGCAGAACCTTCGCCCGGAGAGCGTCTCGGGCGGGGTACCGGCGAAGCATGGTTTCGAGCCACATGCGGCCCTCGCTGAAGTCGCCCCGCACGTACCAAAACTGCCACAGCCCCAATGCCAGACGCATTCCCGCGTCCGCGCTGTGCTCGTCGGCTGTGCTCCATTCAAGCGCGGCCCGCAGGTTGTCGTACTCGGCCCGCAGCCGCCGGAGCCACGCCACCTGGTCGGCGCCGCCCAATTCCGTTTCCGCCTGCTCTGCCAGCCCAAGATACCAGTCGCGGTGCCGGCTGCGAACCGCGGCAGATTCGTTCGCCTCGACCAGCCGCTCGGCGCCGTACTCCCGGACGGTCTCGAGCATGCGATACCGGACCTGGTCCGTCTGCGCGTCCATCACGACGAGCGACTTGGAGATCAGCTGCGTCAGAAGGTCGAGGACGTCGGAGACGTCGATGCCGTCGCCCGCGCAGACGGCCTCGGAGCCTTCCAGCGTCCAGCCGCCGGCGAAGACGGCGAGACGCCTCATCAACGCCCGCTCCTTCGGAGACAGGAGATCATGACTCCAGTCGAGCGCGCCGCGAAGCGTGCGCTGCCTCGGCGCCGCAGTCCGACTGCCCCCGGTGAGCAGACGGAATCGTTCGTCCAGCCTTGCGGCGATCTGCTCCACGGACAGCACGTGGACGCGCGCCGCCGCCAGTTCGATCGCGAGCGGAATGCCGTCCAGCCGGCGGCAGATTGCCGCCACGGCCTGCGCGTCCTGCCCGGCAGGGGCAAAGCCGGGCCGGAGCGCCGCGGCGCGTTCGATGAACAATCTCGGCGCCTCGTATTCCATCAGATCCGCGGGTGACACGCCGTCCTCGGAGGCGGGAACGGAGAGTGACGGCACCGGCCAGACCACTTCCCCGGGCACACTGAGCGCCTCGCGGCTGGTGGCAAGGACGCGCGCGCCGGGACACGACCGTGTCAGCGTTCCTACCAAGACGGCGCACGCCGCGGCAAGATGCTCACAATTGTCGAGGATGAGCAGAAGCGAGCGCGAACGCAGGTAGTCCAGCAGCGTTTCCTCGATCGTCGAAGCCGGCCCGGCCCGCACGTTCAGCGCCGATGCGACGGTATTGAAGACGAGACCGGCCTCCGCAAGCCCGCCGAGCTCCACAAACCACACGCCGTCCGGAAACCGCTCGGCCAGCCCCGCGGCGGCCTCGATAGCCAGACGCGTTTTGCCGGCGCCGCCGATCCCCGTAAGGGTAAGGACGCTCGTCGTGAACAGGAGACGCCGGATCTCGCCGAGTTCCTGCTCCCGTCCGACAAAACTGGACTGGCGGGCCGGGAGGTTATTGGGGGCGGCATCGAGCGACCGCAGCGGCGGGAACTGCTCGGGCAGATCCGGGTGAAGAACCTGAAAGATCTTCTCCGGCTGCGGAAGGTCTCGAAGGCGGTGCGAGCCGAGGCCCCGCAACGCAATCCGCGCCGGACGGCCCTGAATCAACGTCGCCGCCGCCGCCGACACGAGAATCTGCCCCCCGTGGCCGGCCTCGCAGATGCGGGCCGCCCGGTGCAGATCGAATCCGACGAGCTCGCCGGCCTCCGCCGCCGGTTCGCCGGCATGAATGCCCATCCGCACGCGCGGGATAATGCCCTCCGGCCAGGGATGTTCAAGGATGGCGAGTTGCGACGTGACGGCCGCGGCGACCGCGTCCTCGGCCTGCGCGAATGCCACGAACAAGCCGTCCCCCTGGTGTCCGATCTCTCTGCCTCCTCCGCGGCGGCAGATCGTCAGAAGCAGGCGGCGGTGATCCGTGAGCACGCGGGCGTAGCGGCTGTCCCCCAGGTGCCGGACGAGATCCGTTGAACGCTCGATGTCGGTGAAAAGCAGTGTGATCGCCCCGGACGGCTGTTGGGACATGTTAAACCTCCGGGTGCCAATATCAAATGAAATTTGATGATCGAGCGTTCGACGCATGGCCGGCCGATCCTTTCGTGCGCCGCTCGAGTCACCTTCCAATTGGCGCGTCACACGGTCAGTCGTCCCCTCCGCCACTGACCGCGGCCGTTTCCCGGTCTGCCGCGAGCAGGGCCACCTCTTCCATTTGCACGAGCGTGCTGCCGCCGTCCAGTCGCTCGGATCGATGCAGATGATAGATGGACACGATTGAATCGCCGAATCGCGGCGTGGCTTCCTTAAGCGCCCCGCACGCGCATCGGAACCAAGCCATCGCCCCCACCTCCCTCCGTTTTGCCGATCTCATTGTGAGGCCGCGGAGACGTGAGTGCCGTGATTCGGCTTACACCACCTGTGTGAACTTGCTCACATGGAGATCGGGGTGGAGACAGAGTTTCAACCCGCGGCCGCGGGCGGGGCCGGCGTGATCCGGACCGGCAGACCGTCGCCCCAGCCGAACTTGCCGCGCGCCAAGTCCTGGACCGTGTTCCACGTGTCCGCATCCCGGGTCTGATCCAGAACCGCGGCCGTCGCGTCGAAGGTGCGGTCGCCGACGCGGACCCTCACACGCGGGTTGCGGGCGATGTTCTTGACCCAGTCTGCCCGGTGGAATGTTTCCGCGAAGATATAGAAGCTGCCGTGGTGAACGACGAACCAGATCTCGATTTCATGCGGGCGGTTCGAGACGCGTCCGGTCGTCGTGAGATACAGGTAAGGCAAGTCGCGAAACGCCTCCAACGACTCGGGCCCCGACCGGTCCGGCACAGCGGCTGCCTTCGATGACGGAGGAAATCCGACCCGCACGCTCCGAACAGCCATCGCATGAAAATCGGCGTCGTCTTCCCGCAGATCGAGAGCGGCACGGACCCCGGCTTCATCCGCGACTACGCGCAGACCGCGGAATCGCTCGGGTACGATCACATCCTGATCTACGACCACGTGGTGGGGGCGAACACCGCGAGCCGACCCAAGTGGAGCGGGCCCTACACGAGCAAGAACACGTTCCATGAGCCTTTCGTCGTCTTCGGCTACATGGCGGCGTGCACGCAGCGCATCGAACTGGCGACGGGCGTGATCATCCTGCCGCAGCGGCAGGCCGTGCTCGTGGCCAAGCAGGCGGCCGAGGTCGACGTCCTGAGCGGCGGGCGGCTCCGGCTCGGGATCGGCGTCGGCTGGAACGACGTCGAGTTCGACGCGCTCGGCACGAATTTCCACGACCGCGGCGCGCGCTGCGTGGAGCAGATGAAGGTCATGCGCGCCCTATGGACTCAGGAGACCGTGACGTTCGAGGGCAAATGGCACCGCATTCCGGACGCCGGCATCAACCCGCTGCCGGTGCAGCGGCCTATTCCGCTCTGGATCGGCGGAGAGTCCGAGATCGCGCTGCGCCGGGCGGCGCGCATCGCCGACGGCTGGATGTCGAGCCGTCCCATCCGGCCGGCGGGCAAGCAGCCGGCCGGGGAGCCGGCCCGCGAGCATCAGGTCGAGCGGCTCCGGGAGCATTTGGCGGCCGCCGGGCGGAGCCCCAAGACGTTCGGCATCGAGGGCCGCGCCGCGATCGCCGACGGCGGACCCGACCAGTGGCGCCTGCAGATCGAACAGTGGCAGAAGCTCGGCGCCACCCACCTCAGCGTCAACACGATGCAGGCGGGCCTCCCGAACCCGCGGGCGCACATCGACGCGATCACGCGCTTCCGCGAGGCGACCCGCTAGCGCCGCACCGCCACCACTTCGAGGTACTCCGACAGCACCTTGACGGTGCCGTCCTCGGCGCGGTTGTGACGGCGGAGCAGCGCCACAAGATCCCGCTCGTAGGCGTCCCGCTGCGCGGCGTCCAGGGCCGCGAACATCTTGCGGGTGGGCCCGAAGTACTTCCGGCGGCCCTCCAGCCACTTCTCCTCGGACAGAGCGCGCATCGCCGCGCGCCGTGCCTCCGCGCGCAGCGATGCGACCCCGGCGCCCAGCAGCTCCGCAAGACACTCCTCGGTTCCCCACCGCGCGGGCGGCCGAAGACCCGGCGGCGGCGGCGCGTACCCGGAGGTGACGGAGAAGATCTGCCCCATGAAGGACCCGGGCGTCCAGCACGCGAGGCCGATCGTGCCGCCCGGCCGGCAGACGCGCAGCAGTTCCCGCGCCGCGCGCTCCTGGTCCGGCGCGAACATCACGCCGAACGTGGAGAGCACGACATCGAACGTCCCGTCATCGAACGGCAGTTGCTCGGCGTCTCCCTCTCGAAACGTGATCGACAGCCGTTCCGCCGCCGCCCGCTCCTCGCCGCGCGCGAGCAGCGCGGGGACGAAGTCGAGGCCGGTGACCCGGCCGCCGCGCCGGGCCGCCGCGAGCGCCGTATTGCCGCTGCCGGTCGCGACGTCGAGCACCGTCTGCCCGGGATGAATATCCACCGCCTCGCAGAGCAGTTCGCCGACGAGGATGAGTCCGGTCGCGAGTACGGAGAAATCGCCGTCCGCCCAGGCCTCCTGCTGCCGCCGCTTGATGGCCTCGAGGTCGCTCATCATCTCATCCCTCCTGGAAGGCACGCGCCATACGCGCCCACCCCGCCTGCTCCTCGAGCGTGAACGGCCAGTACGAGGCGACGCGGTCGGCGAGGCCGGCGTAGCGTTCTCGCAGTTGATGGCCGATCTCATCGTACGCGCCGCGGATGACGATCGCATCGAGGAGACCGTCCGGCACCTGTCCGGCGATCTCGCCCATGCGGCCCTGGCTGACCATCTGCCTCAGGCGGTCGGCGACGTCGCCGTAGCCGAGAATCTCGAGGAGCAGCCGGTACGTCGGCGTCGAGCCGTAGAAGGCGATCCGGCCGCGCGCCCGCGCGAGCGCCGCGGCCCGCGCGTCCGGGGTCTCGCCCGGGGCGATGATCACCGGCGCATATAATTGAAGATCCGCGCGTGACCGGCCGGCCCGCTGGAGCCCCTCGGCGAGGTGCGGGAGCACGAACTCGCGCAGGTAGGTCACCGAATGAATCGGGTGGAGGATGAAGCCGTCGGCCACCTCGCCCGCCAGCCGGCAGAGCACTTCGTTCACGCCGGCGATCAAGATCGGGATTGCGGGCTGGGGGTTCGGGCCCGGATTGAAGAACGGGCCCATCAGGTTCAGGTTGTAGTACTTGCCGTTGACCCGCAGCGGCGCGCCCTCCTGCCACGACCGCCAGATCGCCCGCACGGCGTGCACGTACTCGCGGAGTTTGGGCGCCGGCGGATCCCACGGCATGCCGAACCGCCGCTCGATGTGCGCCCGGACCTGCGTGCCGAGCCCCAGCAGAAACCGGCCGCCGGAGAGGCGCGCGAGATCCCACGCCGTCTGCGCGGTGAGCATCGGGCTGCGGGAGAACGCGACGGCGATGCCGGTGCCGAGCTCGAGCCGGGAGGTGTGCAGCGCCGCGCTCGTGAGCGCCACAAACGGATTGTGCTTCGTATCGTTGGCCCAGATGCCGGCGAAGCCGGCGTCCTCCGCGGCGCGCGCCACCGCGGGCACCTCGGTGAGGGCGTCCATCGCGAGCGCGCAGTCGAGCTTCACGGCACCGCTACTTCCAGGACATCACCCAGACTTCGCGGCTCGCGGGCAGCTTCGCGCGGTCCACGGTCACCGTGCGGCCGACGTCCTTGGTCGCGCCCATGACGCCGAGGAAGACCTTGAGGTCTTCGATGGGCAGCTTGGCGCTCGGTTCGGTCTTGTAGTGCATCGGGATCACGACTTTGGGCTGCAGCCTGTCGAGCACCTGCTTGGCCTGCGCCGCGTCGATCGTGTAGTACCCGCCGACCGGGATCATCACCACGTCAGGATGGCCGATCGCTTTGACCTGCGAGTCGTCGAGGAGATGGCCGAGGTCGGCGAGGTGGACGATGCGCAGTCCTTCGGTCTCGAGGATGAACACGGTGTTGCGGCCGCGCTGGGAGCCCTGGGTGTCGTCGTGATAGGTCGCAACCGACGACACCAAGACCTTGCCGACCGGCTGCTTGACGATCTTCCGCCAATCGCCGTCCGTGAGTCCCCGCACAACGGGCGGCTTGCCTTTGGCCATCGCGACGTTCGTGTGGTCGGCGTGCTCGTGGCTGATCAATACGGCGTCCGCGTCGACCGACGGGACCGGGTAGCCGACTTTCTCGTCGTAGGGATCGATCAGGATCTTGGTTCCGTCTCCCTCGATGAGGAACGTGGCATGGCCGAGATAGGTGATCTTCATCGCATCCTCCCTTCGCGGCTCCGGAACAGGGAAAGCGGAAACGGGGCGGAGTGACCGGGGCACCGCGTGGCTTGGTCCGGCCTTCGATGCGGCAGGCCGGGTCTCCCGCATCGTCGGGCACGAGCGAGCCACGGCGCGAAATTGCGCGATATCGCGGCGTCCGGGCAGCCAAAATGGCCGTAGGGCTTATATCGTACAAATGTTCGTATTCAGACCGGATTGCATACCGTACATTAGTTCGCTATTCTCATTGTGGAAGCCACCCATCGTTGGGAGGTGTTAGATGAAGCGCCAGGGCGGCCTGACCCCGCGGCAGCAGCAAATCCTGGATTATCTTGTCAGAGCGATCCAGGAGAAGGGGTACGCTCCGTCCGTCCGTGAGATCGGGGACGCCCTCGGCCTCAGCTCGCCGTCGACGGTCCACCAGCACCTGACCGCGCTGGAAGAAAAGGGGTTCGTGCGTCGCCACGGCGACCGGATGCGGGCCCTCGAGGTCGTCGACAAGACGCTCATCCACGACGCCGACTCCGTACGGCTCCCGCTGGTCGGCCGCGTCTCCGCCGGCACGCCGGTGCTCGCGGACGAGCAGGTGGAAGACCGCATCGAGGTGCCCCGGCGTCTCGTCGGCGACGTGCGCGACTGCTTTCTGCTCCGCGTGCGGGGCGACAGCATGATCGGCGCGGGCATCATGCCCGGCGACATCGTGATCGTGCGGCGGCAGCGGGCGGCGTCGGCGGGTGACATCGTCGTCGCCGTAATGGGAGAGGACGCCACGGTGAAGCGGCTGGCAACGCTGGACGGCACCCCAATTTTGAGACCGGAGAATGCCGCCTACCAGCCGATTCGCGGCGAGTTCGAGATCGCGGGCCGCGTCATCGGGTTGATGCGCGCCTACCAGGGGGTGCGGGGATGATGCTGCGCGTTGCGTCCCGTGCCGGCAGAGCCGCCGGCCACCACGGGCTTACGCTCGGCATCCGGGCATCCGTCCGGCCTCCCGCGGTGTACCACCATGCGGGCGTCCGCCTCGGTCACTCGCGGCTGTCCGCGGCGCGGGTCGACCGCACCTGGTGGCACCGGTTGATGGACGACCGCGACCTCCTCGGCGCGAAGCTGCTCCTGCTTGCCGCGCTGCTCGTGCTTACGGCGCTCCTGGAACGGGTAGTGTAGGGGTAGGGGGCTCAAGGCGATGGCCATGTTGCAGGTCAGCGAACCACGGATTTCACCGAAACTCAAAGTCATCCACGCCTATGTGGCGGCCGCGGATCCGGTGGATGACCGGAGCGGCATGGGCGTCGTCTTCGTGGACTCGCAGGGTCGCGTGCTCAAGCGCATCGGCCGGTCGCTGCCGGGTGTACGGTCCCATGACCTCGCGGCGTTCCGCGGGATCCTCTACGCGCTGTGGAATTCGCGGCGCTTCGGCGTCCGCCACGTCGTCGTCCACTGTGACCGCCCCGTCGTGGTGGCCCAGGTCAACGGCGACCGTCAGGTCGATGACAGCCTCGTGGGTCCGTACCTCGAGGTCCGTGCGCTATTGCACGCCTACCGGCAGGCCCGGGTGCTCGCCGACGGTTCGGCCTGGGGCCGCGAAGCAGCGGCGATCGCCGCCGTGGCCCTCCAGCACAACACCGACGACGTCGTCGAAGATGATCTCCCGCTCTGGTCGGACAAGCCGGCCGCGGAGTCCTCGAGCAACTGACCGCACGACGTACCACCTCCCCGTCCATCGATCTCGCGGCCGTATGCTATGATCGTGCCTTGGAATGAGCGTCAAGGACCCGTCTCCTCACATCGCACAGGGCGAGGAACGCCGCGCATCGGGCGATCTCGACGGCGCGCTGGACGCGTTCACGCTGGCGGTCGCCGCGGCGCCGTCGTCCGCGCACGCGCATAACAAGCTTGGCACGGTCTACGTCGATCTGCATCGGTGGGACGACGCGTTCTCCGAGTTCTCCAAGGCGGCGCAGCTGGATCCCCGCTACGCCCCGGCCCACAGCAATCTCGGCAACGTCTACCGGGAGCGCGGCCGGCTCGACGAAGCGGTCGCCTGCTACCAGCGCGCGATCGCGATGGACCCGGAATACTGGGTCGCGCACCAAAACCTCGGGGTGGTGTTCAAGCAGCAGGGACGGATCGGCGACGCGGTCCGCGAATTCAAAACGGCGACGCGGCTGTCGCTGCGGGCGCCGGCACGCAGCGAGCCGGGGGCGGGCCCGCGGGGCGCCCGGGCGCGGCGGGCGGGATGCCTCGGGTCGGGGGGCGCGATGCTCATGCTGGTGCTGGTCCTGATGGCGGTCACGCGGCGATAGGTGGGAATAAATCGAATCCCGACGGGGTTCTATCCTGGCGGATCACCCCTTTAGGAGTGAAAGGAGCCGTTAATGGCGGGCAAGACTGAGGCAGTCACCGAACAGAATTTCGACGCGGATGTACTGAAGTCGCAGGTCCCGGTCCTCGTGGACTTCTGGGCGACGTGGTGCGGACCGTGCAAGATGATCGCCCCGATCGTCGAGGACCTGGCCGGCGAGTACGAGGGTAAGCTGAGCGTGCGCAAGCTCGACGTGGACGAGAACGGCACGATTGCAGCGCGCTACAGCATCATGAGCATCCCGACGCTGGGGATCTTCCGCGGCGGCGAGCTGATCGAGCGGATCGTCGGCTACATGCCGAAAGAGCAGCTCAAGCGGCGGATCGACGCGGCATTGTCGTCCCGCGTCTAGGACGGTCCACACGGGGCCGCGCCGGGCGCGGTCGCCGAACGAAAATCGACGCTTCGCGTCTGCGCGGCCGGGTCCAATGGACCCGGCCGTCGCGGTTTTTTATGGAGCCAAAGTTGACAATATGATTGTCATGTTTATTGACATTTAGATCGGCAATTGCTATGCTGGCTTCGGATTCAATCCATTGTCACTAAAGGCAGATCGGAAGAACGCGCAGAGGAGCGTACCGGGTGTGAAAGAGCGTAGGCCGGACATGCCGGTGTACGTGATCAGCATCGCGGCCGATCTCCTCGGCTGCCATCCGCGGACGCTGCGGATCTACGAGGAGCACGGCCTCATGTCGCCGTCTCGGCGGCACCGCATTCGCCTGTACTCCGAGCGCGACATCCAGCGCGGCCGGCTGATCCGCTACCTGATCGAGGAGCGCGGTCTCAACCTCGCGGGCGTGCGGCTGGTCCTGGAAATCCAGGAGCGCACCCACGAGGAGATGACATGGGTGTGGAGCGACGACGAGTCGCCGGATCAAGTGGAAGACCACGGCACATCTCAATCAGCGGCGCATAGGGCGCGCGGCAAAGGAGAGCGATCGAAATGAGCAGCATCATGCGTTGGGATCCGTTTGAAGAGGTTGGCACGCTGCGGCGTGCGGTGGACCGCCTGTTCGATGACGTGCTGCTGGTGGAACGCGGCCCGCGGACATCGACCAACGGCCTGCCGGCGGCGGCGTGGAAGCCGGCCGTCGAGATGTATGAGACGGGCGATGAGGTCGTCGTGCGGGCGGAGATGCCGGCTGTCGATCCGTCGAACGTGGACGTCACCGTGACCAACGAGGCGATCACGATCAAGGGCACGGTGCGCCGGGACGAGGAGAAGCAGGACCGCGCCTACTACCGGCGCGAGCTGCGGTACGGCTCGTACGTCCGCACGCTGGCGCTCCCGACGGAGGTCACGGGCGGCGACGCCAAGGCGACGTACAAGGACGGCGTTCTCGAAGTGAAGATCCCGAAGTCGGAGCGGGCCAAGCCGACCACGGTGAAAGTCCAGGTCGCGCAGTAAACGCGGCGGCGGCGGGGCCGCGCCTGCGGCGTACACCAAGACACGCCGGCGCCCGCCCCGCCCGCACAGGAGGAGCAGTCACATGGCAAAGGTAGTGGGGATCGATCTCGGTACCACCAACTCCGTGATCGCGGCGATCATCGGCGGCGAGCCGACGGTCATCCCGAACGCGGAGGGCAGCCGGCTCACGCCCTCGGTGGTCGGCTTCACGAAGGCCGGGGAGCGGCTGGTCGGCCAGATGGCGCGCCGGCAGGCGATCCTCAACCCCGAAAACACGGTGTACTCGATCAAGCGCTTCGTGGGTCGCCGCTACAGCGAGGTTGAATCGGAGCGCCGGATCGTCTCGTACAAGGTCGAGGAAGGCAAGAGCGGCGCCGCGGTCGTGAACATCCCGGCCGCCGGCAAAACCTTCACGCCCGAAGAGATCTCCGCGATGATTCTCCAAAAGCTCAAGACGGACGCGGAGAGCTACCTCGGCGAGAAGATCGAGGGCGCCGTCATCACCGTACCCGCGTACTTCAACGACGCGCAGCGCACCGCGACGCGCAACGCCGGCGAGATCGCCGGCCTCAAGGTCCTGCGCATCATCAACGAGCCAACGGCATCCGCGCTGGCCTACGGCCGCGCGCTCGAGGAGAAGCACGCCAAGACGATCCTGGTGTTCGACCTCGGCGGCGGCACCTTCGACGTCTCGATCTTGGAGATCGGCGAGGGCGTCTACGAGGTGAAGGCCACAAACGGCGACACCCACCTCGGCGGCGACGACTTCGACGAGCGGATCGTCAACTGGCTGGCGGACGAGTTCAAGAAGCAGCAGGGCATCGATCTCCGGCAGGACCGCCAGGCGCTGCAGCGGCTGCGCGAGGCGGCGGAGCGGGCGAAGATCGAGGTCAGCACGGTCGTGCAGACGTCGATCAACCTGCCGTTCATCACCGCGGACGCGACCGGCCCCAAGCACCTCGACATGACGCTGTCGCGCGCCAAGTTCGACGAGCTGACCGCGGACCTGGTGGAGCGGTGCATCGGGCCGTTCAAGCAGGCGCTCTCCGACGCCAAGCTGACCGAGAAGGACCTCAACGAGGTCATCCTCGTCGGCGGGGCGACCCGGATGCCGAGCGTGCAGGAGCTGGTGCGCCGGCTCACCGGCAGGGAGCCCAACAAGGAAGTGCACCCGGATGAGGTCGTCGCGGTCGGCGCGGCGATTCAGGCCGGCGTGCTCGCCGGGGACGTGCGCGAGGTCGTGCTGCTCGACGTCACGCCGCTCTCGCTCGGCATCGAGACGCTCGGCGGGGTGAACACGATTCTGATCCCGCGGAACACGACGATCCCGACGCGGAAGACGGAGACGTTCAGCACGGCGGAGGACGGCCAGACGGCCGTGGACATCCACGTCGTGCAGGGCGAGCGGCCGATGGCCCGCGACAACCGGACCCTCGGCAAGTTCCAGCTCGACGGGATCGCGCCGGCGCCGCGCGGCCTGCCGCAGATCGAGGTGACGTTCGACATCGACGCCAACGGCATCCTGAACGTGTCGGCCAAGGACAAGGCTACCGGGCGGGAGCAGTCGATCAAGATCACCGGGACCGGCACGCTGGACAAGACGGAGGTCGACCGCCTCGTCAAGGACGCCGAGGCCCACGCGTCGGAGGATCAACGCCGGAAGGACGAGGCCGAGGTCAAGAACCGCGGCGACTCGCTGGCCTACCAGACCGAGCGCATGTTGAAGGAAGTCGGCGATAAAGTACCGGCGGAGGACCGCGCGAAGGTGGACGCCGCGCTCACCGAGCTCAAAGAGGCGGTCAAGAGCGGCGACACCGACCGCATCAAGCGGGCGACCGAGGCGCTGCAGCAGGCCAGCTACAAGCTGGGCGAAGAGATGTACAAGCGCCAGACGGCCGGGGCGGGCGCCGGGGCCGGGGCCGGCACGGGCGGCGGCGGGCAGGGTGGCGGACAGGGCGGCGGCGACGACGTGATCGACGCGGAGTTCAAGCCGTCCGACAAATCGTAACCGACGCCGCGGCGCGAACGGAGCGATGACGATGGAACACGAAGCGCGGCGCGAGGATCCGGCCCGCGAGGCCGATCAGGCACGGCCGGACTCCTCGCGCCCGAACGGTGCGGACGATCTCGAGGGGCTCTCGATGGAGGACCTTCGCGCCCGGGCCCGGCAGGCGGGCGATGAGGCGCGGCGGAACTGGCAGCAGTTTCTCCATTCCGCCGCGGATCTCGAAAACTACAAGAAGCAGGCCGCGCGCGACCGGCAGGACGCGATCGAGCGGACGCGGCGGCAGATGCTGAGCCTCGTGCTCGGCGTGCTCGACAACCTCGAGCGCGCGATGGCGTTCGCGGGCGTGCCGGACGGCCCGGCCAAGTCGCTGCTCGACGGCCTCCGGATGACGCACCGCCAGATCCTCGACCAGCTGCGGGCGATCGGTGTCCGGCCGATCGAAGCGGCGGGCGCGCCGTTCGACCCGCGGCTGCACGAGGCGGTCGCGGTGGTGCCCGCGGAGCAGGCCCACCAGCCGGCCGGGACGATCGCCGGTGAGGTGCTCAGGGGCTACCTCCTCAACGATGAGGTCTTGCGCCCCGCCAAGGTCGCCGTCGTCGGCGAGCCGGACCGGGAGCAGAGCGGCCGGTAGGATCCAGCGCCGGGAGCGTTCACGATGGAGTTCAAGGACTACTACAAGATCCTCGGCGTGCCGCGGAACGCGGACGAGAAGGCGATCCGCCAGGCGTTCCGGCGGCTGGCGCGGCAGCACCATCCTGACGTCAACCCCGGCGACAAGAAGAACGCCGAGTCGCGCTTCAAGGAGATCAACGAGGCGTACCAGGTTCTGAACGACGCCCAGCGCCGGGCGAAGTACGACCAGGTCCTGGAACTGCGCGAACGTGGCGGCGGGTGGGAAGATATCCTGCGCGGCGCAGGCGCGCGCGCAGGCGGCGGCCGGGACGGCGGCGCGTTTCGCGTGTACACGAGCGGCGACCCGGGAGAATTCAGCGAGTTCTTCGAGCAGCTCTTCGGCGGGCTCGGCGGCGGCGGGTTCGGCGAGGGGATCTTCGGCACCGGCGCGCGCCGCGGCCGCCCGCGGACGAGGGGCGGCGCCGCGGGCGTGGATCTCGAGGAGCTGCTCCGGCAGCAGCAGGCGCATCCTTGGTCCGCGCCGCAGGCCCAGCAGGCGCCGGCCGGGGACGTCGAGGGCGCCGTCGAGGTCACGCTCGAAGAAGCGTTCCGCGGCACCAAGCGGACGGTGACGATTCCCGCCGCCGACGGGCAGCCCGCGCGCACGCTCGACGTCTCTATCCCGGCGGGGGTCCGCGGCGGCCAGCGCATCCGCGGGGCAGGCGCGGGGCACGGCGGCGACCTGTACCTCCGCGTGGAGGTCCAGCCCCACCCGGTCTTCACGCGCGACGGCGACGACATCGCCGCCGCGGTCGACGTGCCCGTGTGGACCGCGGCGCTCGGCGGCGCGGTCGAAGCCCCCACGCTCGGCGGGCCGGTCACCCTCACGATCCCCGCGGGGACGCGCGACGGCCAGATCTTCCGCCTGCGCGGACGGGGCATGCCCCACGTCCGGGGCGGGGGCGCCGGCGACGAGCTGGCGCGCGTGCGGCTCGTGCTGCCGCAGCCGCTCACGGACCGCGACCGGGAGTTGTTCGAAGAGATGCGGCGGCTGCATGAAGACGCGACCAAGACCTAGCGAGGCGACCAATCATGGCGATGCGGTTTGACAAGTTCACAGAGAAGGCGCAGGAGGCAATTCAAGGCGCGTTGACCATCGCGCAGGAGCACCAGCACGGCCAGGTGGAGGCGGAGCACCTGCTGCTCGCGCTGCTGCGGCAGACCGACGGCGTGCCCGTCGCGATCCTGACGCGCCTCGGCGCGAATCCGAACGCGCTTCGCACCGCCGCCGAGCAGGCGCTCGCGCAAACGCCGAAAGTCTACGGGCAGGGCGGCGAGCCGGGGATCGGAGCGTCGCTGCGGCGCGCGCTCGAGTCCGCGCAGCAAGAGGCGCAGCGCCTGACCGACGAGTACGTGAGCACGGAGCACCTGCTGCTCGGTGTCGTGGGGGACCGCAACACCGGCGCCGGCCGCCTCCTGGCGCAGTCCGGCGTGGACCGCGAGAAGATCTACACCGCGCTCGCGGCGATCCGCGGCGGACAGCGCGTGACCGACGCGTCTCCGGAATCAAAGTATCAGGCGCTGGAGCGCTACGGGCGCGATTTGACCAAGATGGCCCGTGAGGGCAAGCTGGATCCGGTGATCGGGCGCGACGAGGAGATCCGCCGCGTCATTCAGGTGCTGGCCCGCCGCACGAAGAACAACCCGGTGCTGATCGGGGATCCCGGCGTCGGCAAGACGGCGATCGTCGAGGGGCTGGCCCAGCGCATCCTGCGCGGCGACGTCCCGGATACGCTGAAGAAGAAGCGCGTCGTCCAGCTCGACCTGGGCGCCCTGATCGCGGGCGCGAAATACCGCGGCGAGTTCGAAGACCGGCTGAAGGCGGTGCTCCGCGAGGTGACGGAGAGCGCCGGCGACATCATCCTCTTCATCGACGAGCTGCACACGGTGGTCGGCGCCGGCGGCGCCGAGGGCGCGATGGACGCCAGCAACATGTTGAAGCCGATGCTGGCGCGCGGCGAGCTGCACGCGGTGGGGGCGACGACCCTCGACGAGTACCGCAAGCACATCGAGAAGGACCCCGCCCTGGAGCGGCGGTTCCAGCCGGTGTTCGTCGACGAGCCGAGCGTCGAAGACACGATCTCGATCCTTCGCGGCCTGAAAGAGAAGTACGAGGCGCATCACGGCGTGCGCATCACCGACAGCGCCGTGATCGCCGCGGCGACGCTCTCCAAGCGCTACATCACCGAGCGGTTCCTGCCCGACAAGGCGATCGACCTGATCGACGAGGCGGCGAGCCGGCTCAAGATGCAGATCGACAGCAAGCCGGCCGCGCTCGACGAGGCCGACCGGCGGATCATGCAGCTGGAGATCGAGCGCGAGGCCCTGCGCAAGGAGACCGACCCCGCCTCGCGCGAGCGGCTCCAGGGCATCGAGCGGGAGATCGCCGCCCTGCGGGAGCAGAGCCAGGCGCTTCGCGCCCGGTGGGATCAGGAAAAGACCCTGATCGCCGAGCTCCGCGCCATCAAGCAGAAGATCGACGAGACCCGCACGCAGATCGAGCAGGCGGAGCGGGCCGCCGATCTCGAGCGCGCCGCGCGGCTGCGCTACGGCACGCTGCGCGAGCTCGAAGACAGGCTCAAGGCGCAGGAGGCCAAGCTCGCGGAGCTCGGCGAGGGCCGGCTGCTCAAAGAGGAAGTCGACGCGGAAGACATCGCGGAGGTCGTGAGCCGCTGGACGGGCGTCCCGGTGACCCGCCTCATGGAAGGCGAAATGCAGAAGCTCGTCCACCTCGAGGACCGGCTGCACGAGCGGCTGGTGGACCAGGAGGAAGCCGTCCGCGCCGTGGCCGACGCGATCCGCCGGTCCCGCGCCGGACTCGCCGATCCGCGCCGGCCGATGGGCTCGTTCCTGTTCCTCGGCCCGACCGGCGTCGGGAAGACCGAGCTCGCGCGGGCGCTCGCGGCGCTGCTCTTCGACAGCGAGGACGCCATGGTGCGCATCGACATGTCCGAGTACATGGAGAAGCATACCGTAAGCCGCCTCCTCGGGGCGCCGCCCGGGTACGTCGGGTACGACGAGGGCGGGCAGCTGACCGAGGCCGTCCGCCGCCGGCCGTATCGGGTCATCCTCTTCGACGAGATCGAAAAGGCGCATCCGGACGTCTTCAACGTGCTGCTGCAGCTGCTCGACGACGGGCGGCTGACCGACGGCCACGGCCGGACCGTGGACTTCCGGCAGACGATCGTCATCATGACGAGCAACCTCGGCGGCCATTATCTCCGAAACCTGGATCCGGACGACCTGGCCGCGTTCGAGCTCGTGCGGGTGCAGATCCAGGAGGAGCTGCGGCGCACGTTCCGGCCCGAGTTCCTGAACCGGATCGACGAGACGATCGTGTTCCGTCCGCTGAGCCGCCGCGATCTCGAGCAGATCGTGGGGCTTCAGTTGGCGACGCTGGTGAAGCGCCTCGCCGGCCTCAAGATCACGCTCGACGTGACGCCCGCGGCGCGCGCGCTGCTGGCGCAGGAGGGATACAACCCCGACTTTGGCGCGCGGCCGCTCAAGCGGCTGATTCAGCGCAGCATCGAGAACCCGCTCAGCCGGCACCTGCTCGCCGGCGACTTTCGCGACGGCGACACGGTCCTCGCCGACGCGCAGGGGGCGGAGATTGTGTTGAGGAAGGCCACTCCGGCTCCGGCCAAACGCTAAAGCCGGCCCCGGCAGGGAGACAGGGAGGGCCTCGATCCTCGAACTCATCGTGTTTGTGAGCGGCGGCGTGCTGCTCGCGCTCGAAATCGTCGCGAGCCGCGTCGTCGCTCCGTTTTTCGGCAACTCCGTCTACGTGTGGGGCAGCCTGATCGGCGTCTTTCTCGCCGCGCTGAGCCTCGGCTACTACCTCGGCGGCCGCATCGCGACGCGGTGGCCGCAGCCGGGTCCGTTTCTCGCCCTGGTGCTGGCGGGCGGCGCCGCGACCTTTCCGATCCCCCACGTCGCCGGCGCGGTCCTCGGCGAGATCGCCGGCCGCGACCTGGGACCTCGCTGGGGGCCGCTCCTCGGCAGCGCGACCCTGTTCTTCGTGCCGGCGGTGCTGATGGCGACGGTCTCGCCGTACGCGGTGCGTCTCAAGGCCCGCACGGTCGAGGGCATCGGCAACGTCGCCGGCATGCTCTACGCGCTCAGCACGCTCGGCAGCATCGCGGGAACGCTGCTTGCGACGTTCGTGCTGATCTCGTGGCTCGGCGTCCGCTCGATCATCCAGCTCCTCGGCACGGTGGAGATGGCGCTCGCGGTCCTCGGGTTCCTCTGGGCGCGGCGGGCGGTGCCGGCCGCCGCGGCCGCCGCCACGCTCGTCCTCCTCGCCGTGGCGACGTCGGCCGTCCCGCCGGACGGCCCGGACGTCGTGTACGCCCGCGACACGGTCTACCACCGGATCACCGTAAGCGACGAGGGCGTGATCCGCTACCTCCGCCTCGACCGCTACTGGCAGAGCGGGCGCGACCGCGCCGCGCCGCTGCGCACGGTGTTCTCATACACCGACTACCTGCATCTGCCGCTCGCGCTGATCCCGCACCCGAAGCGCGTCCTCTTCGTCGGCATGGGCGGCGGGACCGCGCCGTCGCGGTTCTTTCACGACTATCCGGATGTCGCCATCGACGTGGTCGAGATCGATCCGGCCGTGGCCGACACGGCGAGGCGCTACTTCGGCCTGCCGCGGTCGCCGCGGCTCACCGTGCACGTACAGGACGGGCGGCTGTGGCTGCGGCGCACCACGGATCGCTACGACCTGATCGTCCTCGACGCGTACCTCATCGACACCATTCCGTTTCACCTCGCCACCCGCGAGTTCTACGAGGAGGCGGCCGGGCGGCTCGCCCCGGGAGGCGCCGTCGCCGCGAACGTGATCGGCGCGCTGCGCGGCCCGGAGAGCCGGCTCTTCCGCGCGATCGACAAAACCTTCGCGTCCGTGTTCCCGGCCGTCTACATCTTCCCCGTCGACGGCGACGCCGGCGAATCGCTGCAGAACATCATCGTCGTCGGCACCGCGGGACCGCGCCTCGACGCCCGCACGGTCCACGCGCGCGCGCAGGACGCGGCGGCGGCGGGCCGGGTGACGATCACGCACTTCGCGGAGGATGCGGCGACGCTCGTCGAGCGGCCGATCGAGACCGGGGACGTGCCGCTCCTCACCGACGATTTCGCCCCGACGGACGTGCTGGCCGCGCCGGCCCGCTGAACGACCCATGCCGGTCCTCAAGCTGGTGCTCGGCGATGTGGTCCGCACGCGCAAGACGCATCCCTGCGGCGGCGACCAATGGGAAATCGTGCGCCTCGGCGCCGACATCGGACTCCGCTGCCTCCGCTGCGACCGGAAGGTACTGATGCCCCGCTCCAAGCTCGAGCGCCGGATCCGCGAGTTCGTGCGGCGGGGTCCCGGCGCCGCGCCCGCCGACGGCGCGCCTCGCGCCTAGCCGCCTGCCGGAGCGCCCGTCGCGGCGCGACACGTTAAGGATTTCTGCATCAAGTGTCTGCGAACCCGGGTAATCGTGTATAAACGGGTCATGCAGCGCACCATGCGAAGCTCCCACCGCCGTTCCTTCCGCAATCGTGCGCCAAACCTCTCGTAAACCGACGTCAACACGGACCGACGCCCGGCGCACCGCGGGGTTGGACGGGCAGGACCGCGCTCGGAGTCTCAGGTCGGCGCTCAGCGCGTGGA